>VMSU01000252.1 GCA_013792005.1 Desulfobulbaceae bacterium | reverse complement strand
TAAAAATGATGGCGTCGCAAAAAGCCCGATCTACTGCGTTGCAGCGCACTTTTGCTTAGCCATCCCGTGACTTTTTGCAAGACCATCAAAAATGGTTTCAACTAAATTAATGAGTGTACATAGTGATAATCAAGCTAAGGCTTACATTCCTATGACAGTTGGACACCCCGAACACGACTTTCACATTGTTTCGATTTAATTAATCACGACAGCCCTTTTTTGCAAGGGATGAAGTAATGTTTCGTTTAATGGTGAGGGATTGACAGTTTAGTCTCTTTGGGGTTTTATTGGTAATTTCCGAGTCCCTTACTGCCCCCTACCGAAAGACTAACACTTCGCCATCGACTTATCCAAAATATTTGGGTTGATGGGTAAACAATTTATTCATTGATCACTGGCTTAACAAAGCCTCCTTACTCTTAATAAGGTTCAATTTCATCATGCCCCACACCATCAAGAATCAATCACGTGGTTTCGTCATAGCCGGCCTCTGTGGTGGATCCGGCAAGAGCGTGCTCTCCGTTGGCTTGACCGCAGCCCTGACCGAACAGGGGATCAAAGTCGCTCCCTTCAAGAAAGGCCCGGACTATATTGACGCCGGCTGGCTGCAGCTTGCGGCTCACCGCCCCTGTCACAATCTCGATCCCTATCTGATGACCGCCAAGACCATCCGCCACTCCTTCCAAGAAAACTCTGAAGGGAGTGATATTGCATTAGTCGAAGGTAATCGCGGACTCTTTGATGGCGTTAACGCGGCTGGCTCATACAGCACTGCCGAACTCGCTGCCATTCTCGGCCTTCCCGTCACTTTGGTGGTCGACTGCACCAAGACTACACGTACCGTTGCGGCCTTGCTCCTTGGCTGTCAGCAGATGGGTTCAGAGATCAAAATCACAGGAGTCATCCTTAATCGGATCGGTTCAGCCCGGCATCAACGCATCATCCGCCAAGCTATTGAAGAATATACCGATATCACCGTCCTCGGCGCTATGCCCCGTCAGCGCCACGACATCTTCCCCCAACGGCACATCGGCATCACTCCCTGCCCGGAATTTGACGGAGCCGACACCGCCCTCGTAACCCTGGCCCAGACCATCCGTGACTCCATCGATCTTGAGAAGGTGATCGAATTAAGTGCTCCCATCGTCCCCCCACCTCCGACAGAGCTACATGCTCAATGGCAGAATCCCACCGGCGACACCGTCCGAATCGGGGTCATCAAGGACGCGGCATTTCAATTCTACTACCCGGAGAATCTACGAGCCTTGGAATTATGCGGGGCTCAACTCCTGGAAGTGAACGCCCTCTCGGCTCAGGAACTCCCTGACCTCGACGGACTTTATATCGGTGGAGGTTTCCCGGAAAACAGCGTCCAAGCCCTCTCTAAAAACACAACCTTCCGTACCTCGCTCAAACAACGAATCGAACAGGGGCTACCGGTATATGCCGAATGCGGGGGCCTGCTCTACCTTGGTCGGGCCATGGAACTGGAGGGCGGCCCCTACCCCCTGGTGGATATCTTCCCCTTCAGCTTTCGCATGGAAAAAAGGCCACAAGCCCATGGCTACACGGCCCTGACTGCTACCGCCACTAACCCAGTCTACCAGGAAGGGACCGTTATCAAGGGTCACGAATTCCGCTACAGCAAGGTGATTGACTGGCAAGGCGCCAATTCCGATCTAGCCTTTACCATGCAGCGCGGCATCGGCTTTGCCGATGGCGGCGACGGTCTGGTATACAAAAATGTCCTGGCCCTCTACACGCACATCCATGCCCTCGCGACTCCGGAGTGGGCGCCTCGATTCATTGATCTGGTCAAAAAGAACAAAACTGCCACCACAGGAGGATAACGCCTACTCCTCAAGCAAAGCCGCAGGCCGGATCCCGTCTCGACCATAAACCGCATTGATCCGATCCACGGCCTGATTAATCTGCCGCCTCTTCTCCTCCCTGCCACCACAATGATCAAAAAGCGAACCCTGCCGGGCAAGACATCCCTCGTGCAGATTGGTAGCGGTAAGTCCCAGCAGACGCAACGGCTTACGTCCCGCCAAGGTCTGCACCAGCAACTGACATCCTGTCCGGTAGAGAGTCTCGTCATCGTCGGTGACCGCAAGACTCTTGGATCGGGTAGTTTGGACAAAATCATAATACTTCGTTTTCAGAACAACTGTCCGGGCCACCAGCCCATGCCTGCGCAGACGACTTCCCACCTTTAACGCCAAAGAGAGCAACTCCCTCCTGATCACCGTCAAATCTATCAGGTCCTCGGCAAAAGTTTCCTCATGACCCATTGATTTCACACCTCTCCCTGACTCGACCTGCCGGTCATCAATGCCCCATGCCGCTTGATGCAACTGACGACCGGCCTGGCCAAGTTTTCTTTCCACAATAGCCAGAGGCACCCGGGCCAGATCACCTATCGTCCGCACTCCGAGCAAGTTCAACTGCTTGCAGACCGCAGGCCCGACCCCGGGCAATTTATTGATTGCAAGTGGAGCAAGAAATTCAATCTCGGTGCCTGGCAAAACTACCGTCAAGCCATCAGGCTTATTCATGTCCGAGGCGATCTTAGCCACTAGTTTCGAAGTGCCGACTCCTGCCGACACTGTCAAGCCGACCTCATCACGCACCTGCTTCCTAATGTGCTCTGCCAGATCACGCGCCGTTCCAAAAAGCCGTTCCGTACCGGTCACATCAAGAAAAGCCTCATCCAAAGATATTGGCTCAACCACCGGAGTAAAACATGCAAACAGGTCCATAATCTGTGTTGACACCTGACGGTACCGTTCAATGCGAGGAGACAGAAAAACCCCATTAGGACAGCGATTGCGAGCGATCCCTACCGGGAGAGCGGAGTGAACTCCAAATCGTCTCGCCTCGTAGGAGGCTGCCGAGACCACACCCCGATGCCCACCACCAACAATCACAGGCTGGCCCTCCAGCACAGGGTTGTCAAGGATTTCAACGGAAGCAAAAAAAGCATCCATATCCAGATGAATAATCGAAGACGGTAGTTTCGTCATTGGTGTCAAAAATTTGACTGCCGCCTCGCCCCCCTGGCAACGATTCCGAGCCTACCCGGCAAAGATTGCCGAGGGAACGAAAAAGCGGTGCAGGAATCACCAACCAGCAAGAATGGAATCGAGAAAAAAATATTAAATAAAACCAACATAATGCAAGAGCAAGAATCCATTCAGACCCTCAACCGATTCGTACATTCCCATACGACACCTCTCTGGCACAAAAATGGCATCAAGTATTTCAACAAAGATGCCGATACTGAGGTAAAGAATGAATCGTCCAGGAGTGTAACCCATGCAAACAATTACCCATACTGCCGCAGACCATACAGATAATCCCTCAATAACCAACGTTGCCAGTATGAACAGCCTGATCGTTGAACTTGAGCATTATCGTCGTCAGTCTGAGTGGCTGTCCATGGTCAACGAACTTCACGTCCGCCTGGCAGCTGCGGTTGACATGCCGGCCATGCTTGAGGCCTTTTCAGTATGGCTGATGCCTCTGGTCAATCACGACCTGCTCGCATACAACAACGCCGAACGGTCCCGCCGCCACCTGCTGTGCTCCTGCCACGGACCTGAACGTCGGCAAGCCATGGCGGTTGCCAAGGAGGCTTTTAATTCTGGCCCCAAATCAACCCATCCCTGTTGCTGGGTCAAAGACGACTATTATATCCAAAGCTGGCAACTCGACCAGTTTTCCGGCAGCGGCATTCTCTTGGTTATACGCAAGGAAAAGAAAATCGGTGAATACGAAAACCAGCTGCTGGCCAAGGGACTGCAGATCCTCTGCGAGCCTTTGCAGCGTGCCTTGGAGTATGAAGACCTCTATGAACAAGCAAGCCGCGATGCCCTGACCGGCTTGATGAACCGACGAGTTTTTGACGAACGGATCAACTCAATCCTGGCCCAAACCGTACGTCACGGGCATCCTGTGACCCTCGCCTGCATGGACCTGGACAAGTTCAAACAGATCAACGACACTTATGGCCACGGGGTTGGCGACTTAGTCTTGCAGAACGTCGCCTCTTGCATGGAACGAATCGTGCGTAGTTGCGACATCCTGGCCCGAATGGGCGGCGACGAATTCATGCTGATCATGCCGGACACCACCATTAATGCTGCGGAAATCCTGGCCAACCGCCTCTGTCAGACAATCAATCAACTCGACCTGCCCGGAGCAGGACGTGGCATCTTAGGTATCAGCATAGGATTAGTGGAGTGGCATCCTGGTCTTGACAAGAAACAGTGGATCCATAAAACCGATGAAGCCCTCTATAAGGCTAAAGCCGCTGGCCGCAGCCGTGTTTGCACCTTGTAGTACGCTCATGTGAGGGCATATATTAGGGCCCCACGAACATAATCCGCCCCAAAAGATTCAGAGCAGGAGGTCTGGTCGTATCCCAAGGCCTTATAAGCGTTCCAGAGCAACTAAGACAACGGCCAAGAAAACGTAATCGTTCACCAGAAGCGTTGAACATGCCGATTTCACCGGAATGTAAACGTTCATCGGGCACTCCAGATGCGCGATTTATATTGACCCGCTTCGTCGGTCAATAAAGCGGTCTGCGAAGTGTGCTAGTTGCACATGAGCAGGCCGCTGACAGCTAAGCGAGTTTGCGAGACTGCGAAGCAGATGGAGTGCCCGGTGAACGTTTACAAGAAAACAAGCCCGATGGGATGGTTTATTGTGACCGAATCTTACGATTCAGATCGCCGAAGAAGACGCTCAAGAGTTGAGTAAAGCGCCTGGGCATTAATCGGTTTTGAAACGTAATCATCCATGCCGGCCTCAAAACACCGCTCCTGATCCTGACGCATGGCATGGGCGGTCATGGCAATGATCGGCACATGACGACCAGTCCCTCGCTCCTGCTTCCGAATATACCGGGCGGCTTCAAGGCCATCCATTTCCGGCATCTGAACATCCATCAACACCACATCAAATCCCTCGTTAATCACCTCAACAGCCTCTCGGCCGTTTGAGGCAGCCAGCACAGAATATCCTCGATCCTCAAGTAACGCTAACGCTAACATCTGGTTAATCGGGTCATCCTCTACTAAAAGAATCCGCACACCTTGATTTTGACCGCTGGCCATCTTCTCTTCCCTCGAAGAGCCGAATCGTGATGGATGAGATGTGGCTACGGCCTGACAGAGAGTCACAATCAAGTTTTCCCGGTTAACCGGCTTGATAACCGCCCCGCCTCTGGCCCAGGGAATTACCGATTCACCAGAAGACACCCTGATTGATCTCCGCATCACAACCACGGTCAGATTATCCTTCTGACGAGTTACAGTAGCCTCCAAATCCTTTCCCCCTACCAACCCCGGTAACGCCTCATCGATAAGGAGGACATCAAAACGCTCCCGTTCCATGGCCACCACCACCTGATCCGCGTCGTCCGCCGTCTCAACCCTGGCCACCACTCCTGAGAGCATCTCCCGCAGAACATTTCGTGTGGTGGCATTGCCTTCGCAAATTAACACAGACAGTGCTGTCAGTTCGGATTCACCAGGGAGAGGAAATATCATTTTTTGCTTTTGAAGACCAAGTTGAACAGTAAAGATAAAGACCGAACCCTGACCAATCTTACTTTCCACCCAAATCTTGCCCCCCATCAACTTGACCAGCTGTTCACAGATAGCAAGACCTAAACCTGTGCCGCCATATTTTCGGCTCATCGAGCCATCAGCTTGGCTGAACGATTCAAATATCACCTGTTGCTTCTCAACCGGAATCCCGATCCCGGTGTCCCGCACCAAAATTTTCAAACACACCGTCTCATCATCTGGCAATAGCGGCTCGCCAAGTGTGGCACGAACCTCAATCTCACCCTCTTCCGTAAATTTAATCGCGTTGTTGACCAGATTGATAATTACCTGCCGCAATCTCCCAGCATCACCGATCGCTACCCCTGGCAAGTTGCGATCAACAGAATAGACCAATTCCAAAGGCTTTTCGAGAGCCTTGGCCGCCATCATCCCAACACTATCGTTAAGGAGTTGGGCCACAGAGAACGTCTCACTCATCATCTCAATCTTACCAGACTCGATCTTGGAAAAATCAAGGATATCAGTGACTATATCCATCAACCGATCCGCAGACCTCTTGATGAATCCCAAGTACTCATGCTGGGCCTCACCCAAATCCATCCCTAACATGAGGTCTGTAAATCCTATAATCCCATTCATCGGGGTCCGAATCTCGTGACTCATATTGGCCAAAAATTGACTCTTGGCCCGATTCGCATCTTCTGCCACGATCTTGGCCTGACGAAGATTATCCTCAGTCATTTTACGAAGGGTAATATCAATACAGTGCTCGATAACCTGGACAATCTTTCCCCGGGGATCAAACACCGGATACCCATGAATTTCCACATAAAGGCGGCTCCCATTAGCCGCGAGATGAACATGCTCAAGCACCACCGCTTTCCCTGTAGCCATGATCCGGTCTATCGTGCAAGGGTGATCCTCGTTTCCACAGGGGAAATCCTGGTGATGGGTGAGCTGATAACAGGTAACACCCTCCGGAAAATTAAGAACACCCGAGGCCTTATTGGCTAATGTTATTTTTTTTGTTGCAATATCAATTACATAAAATGGATGACTCACCGAGTCAATGATTGAGTTCAAGAACTCCGCCTGCTGTTGCAAAGTCTTCTCAACCGTTTTCCGGAAAGCAATTTCATCTTTTAAGGTTTGGCGGGAAGTAATAAGACGATTCTGTAATAGCCCAAGGAAAAAGGTAAAGGCGGCAATCATCATTGCGCCGAGGATAAAACAGGCCCCTGCGACCATGGCGACAACCCGGAGCTGAAGGGCATCGTCCCTGGTAACATCAATCACCACAGACAAATCCCCAATATCATCGCCGTCAGAATCGAGAAAAGGGAGGTTCCCTGCCCTGAAGACCTTCTGCCCTTGACGGAAGCTATGAATTGTGCGCAGATGCTTATCTCCTGAGCAATCAACCGTTTCTCGAAGAAAATCAATCAAGATCGGAGGGATTTCAATCATGGTCTGACGAACAATGGCAAAATTGTTCATCAGCTCCCAATCCCGTGACATCCTCCGCCCGGACTCGATTTGCCATGCCTGCTGGCTCAACCGTTTTTTATTCACAAACAGAGCCAGATCGACACCAAGAATCCGGTGAATATGATCCACAAATCCCCCAATGTTTTTACTGGCCTCAAAGTACCCCAATAAACGCCCTTGGTAGATAAAAGGTCGAACCATCCGCAGAATCACCATCCCCGACGGAGCGACCTCCACCCCACTGGACACGCCATGACTCGCGATGGCCCGTTTAAGTACCGAGCTATGAAGCACTTCTTCATCACGGACCAGATCCTGGGCCTGTAATATCTTGCTGCCATCCGAACCCAAAAAAGTGAAGCTGGTGACCACATAGTTATCGAATAACTTCCCCATATGATCTTTCGCCCTCTGCTGCAACACCTGAAGATCTTTCACAACAAAGGCATCGGTCAACACCTGGTCCGCCAGCACAATCTCCATGGTTGCGCTCAGCTCAACAGTCTCCTCCTCAATTACTGATTTCAAAAGATTATTGACGTTGCCAAGCTTATCCCGGACCTTATCGGCAACATGCTCCTGCATCAGGTAGTAGGTGCCATAGACAAAGATACCGAACAGCAAGAGAAAGCTTAAGCTGAGCGCGACAAGGATTGGTCTTTTTATGTGGTCTGTTGATTGATAGTCCATAGTTGGTTAGCCTGTACAGAAGTGGATGTCAGTGATCTTGTCCGGAAAGACAACGATTCCCTCTGATGTAGCAGGCGGGTAAGAATTATTCAACGATAATCAGGAACCACAGTCACTGGGGAACGACACTCGCTGAACCATGGTTGAACCAATGTCAAAAAGACCGTCGATACCAGAAAGAAAAGACCTGCCACACACAGGCGGTAAAGATTAATTCCAAGTCTTGACACCAGGAAACACATACCCGCCGGGAGCACAGCAACTTTTCACTATTTAAGAAAAAAATTAAATGGTGAAAATATCACTTGACCTACACATCACAATCCTGCGTATAATTATATTTATTGATGTCATCATCCTACTGTCAATAAAAGGAGCCCATATGACCTGGAACAAACTGACCATTGGAAAAAAAATCGCCTCCGGCTTCATGGCAATTCTCGCTTTGCTGGTGACCATGATTGTCATTAACACTTACGGAATTGATCACATAGTTGGCGACGCACAGGAGGTCATTGACGGCAATAAACTTGATGCCACCCTCGCCCAAAAGGAAGTTGATCATCTCAACTGGGTGGCAAAGGTTTCCTCCCTGCTCAGTAATGAGACCACCACCGAACTTGATGTCGAGACCGACCACACCAAATGCGGCTTTGGCAAATGGCTCTATGGCGATGGTCGCCAGCAGGCTGAACACATGGCGCCAACTCTTGCCCCCCTGCTGAAGAACATCGAACAGCCCCACCAGGCGCTCCATGATTCCGCTACCGAGATCAATACCGTATTCAAGCCGGCAGACACCCTCCTCTCCGCACAGTTGATCACCTTAGAGGCGGCCCACCTGGGTTGGGCAAACCGTGTCCGCGATGCCCTGCTCGCCAAAAGCGCCACCCTCGAAAATGTGGAGACCGATCCCGCCAAGTGCGGTCTCGGCAAATGGTTGAACTCGGCACAAGCCAAGACTGCCTATCAGCAAGGCAGTTCAAAGTTCAAAGAGCTTTTCGACTCCATCCACGACGGTCACAAAGCCATGCACTCCTCGGCCATCCACTTGAAAGATCTCTTAGCCACCCAGAATTTTGACGAGGCCTTAACTTTCTTTACCAGCGAAACCCTGCCCCAACTCAACTCCACCGTAAGCATTCTTAAGGATATGGTCACCGAAGCAGATGCCCAAGCAGCAGGCAAGTCACAGGCACAAAAAATCTACAGCGAAAAAACCATTGCTTCAGTACATGCTGTGCAGGACATCCTGGGACAGATCCGCAAAGAAGCGCGCAGCAAGATAATGACCGACGAGGCAATGATTGCCGCTGCCGTCAAAACCCGCCTCTCGGCTATTATCTTTGGTGTGGTCACCGTTATCTTAGGAGTGGGCTTTGCCTGGTTTCTCTCCCGAACGATCTCGACTCTATTGACCAACGTTGCCTTCAAAATGGATGACGAGGCATCCCAAGTTAATGATGCCTCTCAACAAATTTTAGCCACCAGCCATGGTTTGGCAGACGGAGCCTCCAGTCAGGCCGCCGCAGTGGAAGAAATTTCAGCCACAATGGAAGAAGTGACGGCCATGACCAGACAGGATGCCGATAGCGCCAAAGAATCCGAACTCCTGATCCAGAAGGCTAATCAAGTACTCCAGGCTGCTGATGGATCAATGAAAAAGCTAACCGCCTCCATGGATGAGATTTCGCAGGCAAGCACAGAAACCCATAAGATTGTCAAAACCATTGACGAAATCGCCTTCCAGACCAATCTGCTGGCCTTAAACGCCGCGGTTGAAGCGGCTCGGGCCGGAGAGGCCGGCGCCGGGTTCGCCGTGGTGGCCGACGAGGTGAGGAACCTTGCCATGCGCGCTACCGAAGCGGCCAAGAACACCTCCTCCCTCATCGAAGGCACTGTGCTGAAGATTAAGGCCGGGTCGGAATTGGTCATTGAAACCAACACCTCATTTCACGCTGTCAGCCAGTCGATCGAAAAGATGAACATTACGGTCGGAGAAATTGTCAATTCAACCAAGGAACAGGCCGTCGCCATCAGCCAGGTGAATTCCGCCATCACCCAAATAGACACCATTACCCAACAGAACGCCGCAACTGCCGAAGAATCTGCCTCCGCCACGGAAGAACTGAACCTCCAGGTACACGGCATGAGGGAGTCGGTACTCGAACTGTTGTCCATGGTCGGCGGAAAGAGTAACAACAAAAGGAAGGCCAAGACCATTCCGCCGCCGGCACCCCCCCCAACAAAACTAACCAAGTCCCTGCCAGCGCCAAAGACGCCGATCAAGACCGCGCCGAAACCCCAACCAAAACCTCAGGACGTTATTCCTTTTAATGAAACAGAATTTGAGGACTTCTAAGGGACTCGGAAATTACCAATTTACCTGGATCGCGCCCGGATCTGGGTCAGATTTGGTTGCACCGATTGAACAAAACCGCAGGCATAGCAGCGCTACGTCGAGGATTTTGTGATTGAGGTGCGACCAAAGATGGCCCAAAGCCGGGATGCGTTATGGTAAATTGGTAATTTCCGCGTCCCTAAAGTAATCAGATGATGCTTCATTCCGAAACTCTCAGAATCAACGACCACGCCCACCGCCACTCCCCATGCCGCGTCCCTGTCCCATGCCGCCTCCAGTTCCCGAACCACCGCCTCTTGCCGGTGGTTCGGCCGGCAGAGTTACCCCCTGACTCTTTGCCCGCTCCATCATGGCTTGATGATGTTCCAGGCGAATCTGCTCTCGCTCCTCATTGGTTGCCACACTACGCATCCTGACTCGATATTCGGCCCGCTCCTGCTCAGTCATCAACTGACTCCCGTAGATCTGCTCCTGTTCCTGCGTTTGTGCCATTTCCTGGACGGGCGTCTGGCCGATCGCCAAAGCCCCCCAAGAGGACAGAGAAAAGATCCCCAGCAATACAGGCATTACCAACAGTCTTTTTTTCATAAAACCCCCTCCTTTTTCAAATTATGTTATTTGGTCTGCTACCCGCTGAGGCACCATTTCATCCTCTTCAATACCTCTTAGCCTCTCTCTCACTATAGGTAAAAACAACCTCATTACACAATAAATAAGAATAAATATTGTAACTGTCCAGCAGTGCCACATCTGCGTTGTTATCGGCCTGCTCATGTGCGAAAAGCACACATCGCAGGCCGATGCCTAGCATCTGCGGCACTGCTGAACAGTTACGGTTCTGGGCTTCGGCACCTTTCTGGGTC
>VMSU01000251.1 GCA_013792005.1 Desulfobulbaceae bacterium | reverse complement strand
TGAACATTTTTTTTCATTGTTATTTAAATTTGTTTTATAGTTACTAAAAGTTAATTTTCCTTCAGTATAAATTTGTTGAAGTTCATTTACTGTTTTTTCTATAATTTTATTAGTTTTTACTTCTTCTAGTTGCCATATATCATTAAGTATTTTTCTTTTTAATTTGTATGTATTTTCATCAATTTTTATTTCAATATTTTTCTGGAATGATGATGTTCCCATGATATCACCTATGATTATTTATTATTTTTATAAATTGTTGCCTTAGTTAGTTCTTTATCGATATCAAAAAATAGATATCCATCCATGATTAGCCTGCAAATATGATTTTTTCCATTTACCCCTAACTTTCCAGATGTAATTAACTTCCATGTGATATGTTCTATTATAGAAAAAAAATTACTAATCCGTTCTTTGTCTATAAATGAAACATTGTTACGCCCTAGTCTCAGGAGTAATAATGCGTTTGTTAGCCTTGGATTCCGAGCGAGATCTTCTGCTAAAGCAACTCTATATTGGTATCCATGATTGGGTAATTCGTTACACATTAGTTTTGTGCGAAGGATGTTTTTAGGCTTTAGTGCTTCATCCCTGGTTTTTACTTCCCACAGTTCTTTGCTGGTTTGGGTTTCTACGAGAATGTCAGGATAATGACGATGCTGAACACCATCCAAAATGTAATTTATTACAAGTGGTTGCTCATAAAAGCTTAGCACTTCCGGGTCGGCATCTAGTAAACGGTATGCATTGAGCTCATGAGGGGATTCCCACTGAATCATTCTCTTCATCTTTGACGATGGAAATTTGCCAGTTGGGCGAGCTCTTGAGCGTGAGACTACCTTGCGAGATCTCAGCCTTCCTTCTGAAGGTTTGTTGATTGATATGATTTGGCCATCGACTTTCCCTCGTATTAATGATAAGTTGCTGTGATACAAAGAAATTCCGCCATCCTCTGTGGCGAGTGATGAACTGATTTGCATATTAATTCTCCTTTTTTAGAGTCAGGCGATTAATGAGTATTTTTTTTGTATCATTGCAATTGGTACAATCAAATTACTTGACGCCTGGCGTGTTTGTCAAGTAATTTATGCATCATTATGAATGATACAATGTCTGTTGTGCAGAAACTGGCTTCTTTGGCGTCTATTTCTGGAGGGTATTCCTTCCGGGGGGCAGTCCCTGAAGTCGCTGGAGGACCCCTACGTGTCGTGCAAATGAAGGACGTATGTACTGACGGCACGCTTTCATGGGAAACCACACTGCGTGCGGAAATGCCAAAAAGCCGACGACCTCTAAATTTGTTGCAGCAAGACGATGTGCTCGTGCTTTCGCGTGGTCTTCGATACTCTGCTACTCATGTAAATTCAATTCCAGGCCCAGCACTGTGCACTCTTCATTTTTTTCTGATCCGAGCAAATAAGGGATCTCCATTGGCAATGGATTTTTTAGCATGGCAGATCAATCAGGATCCTGCTCAACGGTACTTGATTCAAAACGCTGAGGGGTCTGCGCAGCGGAGTATTAGGAGAAGCGTACTAGAGGATTTGTTGATCGTGTTGCCACCAATTGAAATACAGCGGCTGGTAGTGGAATTGGATCGTCAGGCCAAAGCAGAAAGAGATAAGCTACAAACACTTATTGATAATCGCACCAAACAACTAAAATTGCTGGCGAAAGAATTGTTAAAATAATTAACCCTCTTGATCAGTTAAAAATGTCTTCTTTAAAAGAACTAGTCGCCATTCGCATCGAACGTGCATTTCGTTTTTTTCCTAGCACGGTCCCTCGAAGTATTTCCTGGCAATACATCCTGTCTGTGTTTTTTTTGAAATGTGTATCTGATATTTGGGAGGAGAGTAACCTCAAAAGAGGAAGAATAACTGATAGTAATTTAGATCCAGAGGGAACAAATGCTCTTTCTGGTCATTTCGAAATGCCACCCGAGGCCAATTTCTATGGCTTGTTTGAAGATAGTAAAAATCCCTATAATCATATTCGTATAGCCAAGGCCTTGCGCTCTCTTGAGCTTGCCAATCTCGATGAACTCGGAGATGTTTTTAGGGGAATTGATTTTGATTCTTATTTGATAGGCAATCAAGAGAAGAGGGATGAGATTGCTCGCTATCTTCTTTGTGAGTTTGGCGGGCTTGAGCTAAAACTATCTCGCGAATTACTGGAGCGAATCGATATATTTGGTGTAATTTATAGGCTACTTAAAAGTGAGAACATTATCGGGACCCTTGGTACAAAATTCGCTGATGATATGCCTCAGGAAGTCGCTACCCTGATAGCTCATTTAATGGACCCGAAAACAGGAGATGAAGTTTGCGATCCTGCCTGTGGCCCAGGTTCATTACTTAAGACCTGCGGGTCCTACATTCAACATCACTATGGATCGAACCAATACAAACTTTTCGGTCAGGAAGTAGACCATGCTACTTGGATTATTGCCAAAATGAATATGTTTATTCATGCTGGAGCATCGCAAGTTGAATGGGGAGATACTATTCGTGAACCAAAGTTTATCAACAATAACGTTAAGAAACTTAAGACATTTGATGTCGTTGTTGCTAATCCGCCATTTTCAAATGACTGGGGAGTTGAATTTGCGAGAGGTGACATTTTTTGCCGATTTCATAGAGGCGTCCCGCCTCGAACAAAAGGCGTAACATACGCATTCATTTCTCATATGGTGGAAATTATGAAGCCAGAATCAGGGCGTATGGCTGTTGTAATTCCACTTGGAATTCTTTTCCGAAGCGCAACTGAAGGTGATATCCGTAGAAAACTGATCGAAGAAAATCTGATTGATTCCGTCATCGCCCTTCCTCCTAAGTTGTTTAGTGGTGTTAGTAGTCAAGTTGCTATTCTTTTGCTGCGGAAGACAAAGAATGACACAAATATTTTTTTTATTGATGCCAGTCATAATTTTGAAGTAGGAAAGCATCAAAGTGTTTTAAAAGACAAATATGTTAACAATATAATTGATTTGTACAATAAAAGGGAAAATGTAAGTAATTTTAGTTACTTGGCAACTTTGTCTGAAATTACTACCAATAAATTCAACCTAAATTTTTCTCTCTATCTAAACTCATTTGCAATAGATGAAAATGTTATTGATGATGAAGATAAGTTATCTTTGTCAGAGTTATATAATGAGAGAAATATTTTAAAAGATGATTTTGAAAAAATTGAATCACATATTGAAATGAGTATAAATGAATTAAAAGAGAGACTAGGGATGTAATTACTTCCTTTCTCTACAGTTCTGGAGCAATATCACCAGGGCTTTTAAATGTGAATAATGGAGACAGTATCTAGGGTTGATTAACTCATCAGGCCGGTTTTTCAATGAACAAAAAAGACCTCAGCGAACGCGATATCTGCACCAAGTTCATCACCCCGGCGATCCAGGGGGCGGGATGGCAGCAGGTACAATTCCGCGAAGAGGTCAATCTTACTGCCGGGCGCGTTATGGTCCGTGGAAAGTTGGCTTACCGACTACAAAACCCCGAGGCAGCGGGTGGACCTAAGCGAGCCGACTATGTTCTTTATGCTAAGCCCAATGTCCCTCTCGCCATAATCGAGGCCAAACGCAATATCTACGAAGTTGGCAAGGGCATGCCACAGGCACTCGAATATGCCGAAATGCTCGATGCTCCCATCGCCATCAGCTCAAACGGCGATGGTTTCCTCCTTCATGACCGAACTGGTATCACCCAGCCCACCGAACGTGAATTAACCCTCGAAGAGTTTCCGGCCTATGATGATCTCTGGGCTATTTACCAGCTGTGGAAAGGCCTGGAGTCGGAACCTCAGCGCAAGCTCATTTCCCAGCCTTACTTCACCGATGGAAGTGGCAGGGAGCCGCGTTACTACCAACGAGTCGCCATCAATCGCACCATCGAGGCAATATCCAAGGGCCAACAGCGCATCCTGCTGGTGATGGCTACCGGTACTGGAAAAACATATACCGCCTTTCAAATCATCTGGCGGCTCTGGAAGGCCAAAAAGAAGAAGCGCATCCTCTTCCTTGCCGATCGCAATATCCTCGTCGACCAAACCATTCAGCAAGATTTCTCCCCCTTCGGCGAGGTGATGCACAAGATCACCAACCGAAGTGTCAAGAAGAACTACGAGATCTACCTGTGTCTCTACCAGGCGGTTACCGGTAAAGAGGAATGGAAGCAGATCTACCGCCAATTCCCCGCTGATTTCTTCGACCTTGTGGTTATCGACGAATGTCATCGTGGCAGCGCCGACGACGACTCGGCCTGGCGTGAAGTTCTTGACTACTTTGCCGATGCCACCCACCTTGGCATGACTGCTACCCCGAAGGAAAAGAAGCCGGACAAGGGGGAAACCACAATTAGAGATCCCGAATACAACCTCAAGTATTTCGGGAACCCCATTTATACCTATTCGCTCAAGCAAGGGATCATGGACGGCTTCCTTGCCCCGTACAAGGTTATCCGCGTTGTCACTGATGTAGATGCGCTTGGTTACACGCCAGAAAAGGGCAAGCGAGACAAGCACGGCCAGCTCGTAGAACAGCGACAATACAACACTTCGGATTTCGACCGCGAGCTTATCCTCACCAACCGCACGGCCTATGTCGCCAAGCGGGTATGGGAATATCTTGAAGCGACCGATCCGATGGCCAAGACCATCGTCTTCTGTGATGACCAGCCCCACGCCGAGCGCATGCGGCAAGAACTGGTGAAACTCATCCCGGAGGCAGCCAGCAACCGGCGTTATGTCGTCCGGATGACCGGGGATGACAAAGAAGGTAAGGCCTTGCTCTCCTATTTCATCGATAATGATGAACCCTATCCGGTCATTGCCACGACCTCCAAACTTCTCTCTACCGGTGTCGATGCCAAAACCTGCAAGCTGATTGTCCTCGACCAAACCATCAACTCCATGACCCAGTTCAAGCAGATTGTGGGACGGGGAACCAGAATCCGGGAGGACTACAACAAGCTCTATTTCACCATCATGGATTTCAAAGGGGCCACCAGCCTCTTTCAAGATAAGGAATTCGATGGGGAACCTGTTACGGTCTATGAACCCGGCCCGGATGATCCCATTGTTCCGCCGGAAGTTGGAGGGGGCGACGATCAAGGTGGGATCATTGGCGATCCTCCTCCTGGAGGCGGCAACACTGACACCGGTGAGGATGAAGATGATGGTGGAGAAGACACCGGCGAAGATACCGGTGGGGGTGGCACTGGTGGCCGCACTCGTTTTGTCATCGATGATGTAAAAGTGACCACTGGTGTCGAACGCACACAATACCTCGACGAAAACGGCAAGCTCATCACCGAAGATTATCGAGTTCATCTCAAGGACCAGATTAAATCGACCTTGCTCAAGGAGTTTACCTCCCTTGATGATTTCCTGCGGCGTTGGAACGAAGCGGAGCGGAAGCAAGCCGTCATTGACGAGCTGAAGGAACAGGGCATTGCTCTCGAAGTACTTCGTGAAGCTGTTCCCGATGGGGATAAAATCGACGCTTTCGACCTTGTCGCTCACATCGCTTTTGACCAACCACCGCTCACCAGAAGGGAACGGGCTAATAAGGTCAAGAAGAGAAATTACTTCGGCAAATATGGGGACGAGGCCCGAGCGGTTCTTGAAGCCCTGCTGGAAAAATACGCCGATCATGGCATTACAAATATTGAAGATGCCAAAATTCTTGAACTACCGCCCTTTAGCGAGCTTGGCACCAAGACCCAGATTCGGCGAGGGGTTTTTGGCAGTAATGAGAGATACTCCAAGGCATTGACAGAGTTGGAACAGGAGCTGTATAGCAATGCCGAAGCCTCTTGAACAAAAAATTCAGCCGGATACCTTCAGCGATTTTACTCAGTTTTTAGACTATGTTCTGATTTCTCCGCAATATAGTTCGATTGTTACAGAATTAAGAAGGCCTGCCACCGACCGTTTTTACCTTAATGACTATTGGCACTCCTTTGAAGAATTGCTCCGGCCTTTCCCCGAGGCTCATAAGGCCCTCAATGGTTTTGCGTTTGAAAATTGGGATGAGGCCATGGCTTTCAGTTCATGTAATCTCAAGGCCTGTTACATTCTTGATGAAGATTTTGTAAACAATGGCCGTGCATTTATCTTGTTTAATCTTGTCGCCAGTAACTGGACATATGTTGCTCAGGTAGACAACCAATTAGAGTTTTGGGAGCACAAATAAATATGAACCTCAGTACCACTATCAAATCGATCCAGGACATCATGCGCAAAGACGATGGTGTCGATGGCGACGCCCAACGCATTGGTCAGCTTACCTGGATGCTCTTTTTAAAAATCTTCGACCAGTGCGAGGAGACATGGGAGGACGATGCCGAAGACCGTGGCGAAACCTACCGGTCGCCAACCCCGGAGGAATGCCGTTGGCGAAATTGGGCCGCATACAAGGATGGCAAACCGCAAAAACCGGCCACCGATCTGATTGCTTATGTCAACAACACCGTCTTCCCTGGGCTCAAAGAGCTCAATATCGAAAACGATCCCAAGGCCAAGGTGGTCCGCGAAGTCTTTGTCGATGCCAACAACTACATGAAGTCCGGCACCCTGATGCTGGGGGTGATCGAGAAGCTCGACGAGGCCATCAACTTCCACGACATGAAGGCCCGTGGGCAGATGGGGGCGATTTACGAGCAAATCTTAAACGACCTGCGTAGCGCCGGCAATGCCGGAGAATTCTATACCCCTCGGGCGGTCACTGAGTTCATGGTCCAGATGGTCAACCCACGCCTCGACAAACGAGAGACGGTCCTTGATCCTGCCTGCGGCACCGGCGGCTTCTTGACCGCCACCATTGACCATTTCGAGAAACAACTCACCACGAAATCAAGCGCTGAAGATAAAAAGGCCATCGCCGAATGTATTCGCGGCATCGAGAAGAAGCAGCTCCCCCATCTTCTCTGCACAACCAACATGCTCCTGCACAACATCGAAGTGCCGAGCATGATCGAGCACCGCAATACCCTTGGAAGACCGTGGAACGAGTGGGGGCTGAATGAGCGGGTGGACTGCGTCATCACCAATCCTCCCTTCGGTGGCATGGAAGACGACACTGTCGGCAACGACTTTCCGTCCGACATCCAGACCAAGGAAACCGCCGATATGTTCCTAGTCCTCATCGTCAAGAAATTGCTCAAGGACAAAGGTGGGCGCGGGGCTATCGTTCTGCCGGACGGCACCCTCTTCGGTGAAGGCGTGAAGGCCAAGATCAAGGAATTGCTGATGGATAATTGCCATCTTCACACCATCATCCGCTTGCCCAACGGCGTCTTCAATCCCTACACCGGCATCAAGACCAACCTGCTCTTTTTCACCAAGGGCAAAACCACCGACACCATCTGGTTTTATGAACACCACTACCTGGAAGGGGTGAAGAGTTATTCCAAGACCAAGCCGCTTCGGGTCGAGGAACTGCAACCTATTGCCGATTGGTGGGGCCAAGAAGCAGACGGTTTCAAAGATCGAGTGGAAACCGAGCAGGCCTGGAAGGTTGATTTCAAGCAACTCAAGGAAGGTGCGATAGCCAAGGCTCAACCGCATTGGGACAAGGCCGAGACGCTCAATAATGAGGCCACTGTCCTAAATGAACAGGCCAAGGAGCTTCGCAGCTCCATCAAAGGTGAGAAAAAGGAATCAATTCGCAAGAAGGCCGAAGAGCAGATTCAGGAACTGATCGGACAGATCGAGAAGCTCCGCCAGCAAGCCAAGGATGAACAGGCCACCGGCGATCGGCATTACTGGCCGATCTATAACCTCGACATCAAAAATCCGAACGGGCCAGAAGAGGAAAGCCTCGACCCTGACGCTCTGCTAATAAAATACCAGAGGCTCCTCTCTGAGATTGAACAGACCGAGAACCAGCTCCGCGACGAACTCGCCGCCGCCCTCTCGCATCATTTCGAGTCCGGAGAGACCGCCTGATGGATTTGCAAACGTTTCGGGAAAATTTTGGACATATCGCAAACGCGCCGGACGGCGTAAAACGTTTACGAGAATTGGTCCTGTCCCTTGCAATGCAAGGAAAATTAGTTCCTCATGACCCCAAAGACCAATTGGTGAGTGATCTTCTTCACAATATTGAAATAGAGAAAAAACGACTTGTAATAGAAAAAAGAATTAAAGCCAAGTCGCTTTTGCCTCAGGTCAAACATGAAGAAGTACCATATGATCCCCCCAATGGATGGGTATGGGTTAGGCTTGGCAGTCTTGGAAATATATTTAACGGTAACAGTATAAATGCTCGCGAAAAAGAGCTTAAGTACAGGGGCGTTGCTGGTCTGCCATATATTGCGACGAAAGATGTCGAGTATGGGCTAAAAAATCTCAACTACAGTAACGGCATATTTATCCCAGAGAGTGAAGACAAATTCAAAGTTGCACATCAAGGGGCAGTTTTAATTTGCGCTGAGGGGGGAAGTGCAGGGAAGAAGTGTGGTATTACCGATAGGGATATTTGTTTTGGAAACAAGCTGTTTGCGAATGAACTTTATGGGGGGATTCCTTCAAAGTTCATACTATATCAATACTTGACGCCATTTTTCCAATCTCAGTTTAACGATGTAATGACAGGCATCATCGGTGGAGTATCCATTGCAAAGTTTATCGAGCTTTTAATTCCTCTCCCCCCTCTTCCTGAACAAAAACGTATTGTTGCCAAAGTGGATGAGTTGATGAGTTTGTGCGACAAGCTTGAAGGGCAGCAGCGAGAACGGGAACGACGGTTCCCAGTACTTTCCAGCACCCTGCATGCTCGCTTAGCTGATTCACCCACTTCGGCCAATCTCAAAGCTATTTTTGATGAGACTGAAATCGTCTCACCCGATAATCTTAGAAAAACCATCCTCTCGTTTGCGGTTCGAGGAAAATTAGTTCCTCAAGCTCCCATTTTAGCATCAGCCGAAGAGATGCTAAATCGTATCCTTGAGGAACGACGGAAATTAGGTCTCACCAACTCGACATCCGTGCGAGCAATTAAACCTGAAGGTGAGTTAGCCTTTAGCATTCCGGAATCTTGGCGGTGGCAGACCCTTGATGACCTGCTGATATTTGGCCCTAAAAACGGTTACTCTCCAAAGGCAGTTGAACACGAAACACCAGTTCGTTCTTTGACACTGAGCGCAACGACATCGGGGCGGTTTTTAGAAGAACACACAAAATTTATAGAAGAAAATATTAATCCAGATTCGGAGTTATGGTTATGCGATGGCGATATCCTTGTTCAGCGGGGAAACACAATTGAATATGTAGGAGTATCAGCTGTTTATCGTGGCGAACCCAATAGATTCATTTATCCTGATTTAATGATGAAACTCAGAATCTCATCAGAGCTTGATGTTAATTTTATTCATCTTTGTATGAGTTCAGAGAGTGCACGAGATTTCTTGCGTAGTCGGGCTTCTGGAACTTCTGGGACCATGCCGAAAATTAATCAGGCGGCGCTCAAGAGCTTACCTCTTCCCATTCCACCGGCTGAAGAACAGCAACGCATTGTCGCCAAAGTTGACCAACTTATGGCAATAGTAAATCAATTAGAAGAGTTGCAAAACAAAAAGAACAAAATTGCCGAATCTTTTGCCCAAGTGGTAGTCACATCTATAACTGGCATGGCAATTAAGGGAAAAGGAAAAATGAAAGCACCAAAGACCGAACTGGTCACCAAGCTCCAGCTCGAAGGCAAACCACGGTCAACAGAGAAATCACCCCTGGCCAATCTCATCGCCAAACACCAGGGCGAGATCACCGCCAAGGCCCTTTGGCAACAGTCGGGAATGGAAATCGATGCCTTCTACCAGCAGCTCAAAACCGAAATGGCCAACGGCTGGATCAGCGAACTGGAAAAAGGATTTATGAAAGAAGTGGAAGCCTGATCATGCAAATGCAACGACTCAAAATAAAGGACTTCCGGAACCTGCGAGATTTCGAGATCACCTTCAGCGGTCCTGCCGCCGACATCGATGGCGAGATTCGTGAGTTTAAAAGCCACGCGGTTATCGGTCCCAACGGCTCCGGCAAATCCAACATGATCGAGGCCATCGTCACGATCTTTCGCGACCTCGACCTGAACCAGAAAACGGACTTTGCCTACGAGATTGATTACACCTGTCGCGGTCATCACATCCAGGTTAACGCCATGGAGGAGAAGGGAAAGGCCTCTATTACCGAGAGCGGGGAAGATAGTCCGAAGGAATTTGCCATATCCCATCTTCAGCGCCATGCCAAGAAGTACCTTCCTTCCCACGTCTTTGCCTATTATTCGGGCCGTAACGAGCGGATCGAGGCCCTTTTCCAACAGCATCAACAAAAGTTCTACGATGCCCTGCTCGGCGGCAGCGATGAACTCATGCGTCGGCTTTTCTACTGCCGTAGCGTCCACAGTCAATTCGTTCTGCTGGCCTATCTTTTAAAGGAGGACGAAGAGTGTAAGCGGGTCCTTGCGGATTTAAACATACAGGATCTTGATTCCGTCCTTTTTGTCTTGAAACGCCCTTACTGGTTCAAACCGGACATGGCTGAAGAGATCCTCAACAACGGCGACAATCGTTTCTGGTACGCCCGAGGCATTGTCCAGGAGTTCCTCGACGAGCTCTGGAAAGTAGCGGTTGCCCCCATCGATCATACCGAAAACCGGCTGCTCGATTTCCGGGGCCGCAAGGAAAAGCAGGATCTGCTCTATGTCTTTGTGCCGGACAAGGAGGCCCTTGCCAAACTTGTAGAAAAAATCGGCGAACCATCCCATTTCTTCAAATACCTCGAAAGCACATACATCTCCGATCTGATTGACGAGGTCCGGATCAATGTCAAACACAGCGATATCGACGGTAATATCAATTTCACCCAACTCTCTGAAGGCGAACAGCAGCTCCTCACCGTCCTGGGGCTGATGCGCTTCACCCAGGAGATCTTC
>VMSU01000250.1 GCA_013792005.1 Desulfobulbaceae bacterium | reverse complement strand
GAGTGTATGCGGTGATCGTATATACAGATCAGCTGATGAATAAAGATGATGGCGTCGCAAAAAGTCAGATCTACTGCGTTGCGTGGCGGTTTTGCTCGTTCGGCATACCATATGTATTGCCTCACTCACAAAAACACAGAGGACGCCTTGTATATCGGCCCTTTCGGAGTCTCGCAGACTCGCTTACCTGCTTAGCCATCCCGTGACTTTTTGCGAGTTCATCATGGTTAGGAGCCGTTAAGAAATAATATGTACACTCTGCCTCTTACTGTACGGCTCCATGCCGTTTAAAGTGTACAATGAAATGAACAGGTTATTTCTGTGCGACGGCTTAGTCATAAATCATCGCATGATACTCAATGTCAGTGTCTTCTCAGCCATTGACAGGAACCATTCACCGTCAACTGTCAATCGTAAACCGACAACCTGAGCAGTTATTAATAGAGCAGAATCATTGGATTCACTTTCATTCAAACACAAGAGAGGGATACCCGTCAAGGCTGAACAGGGGTGTAGAGAAAGTGAACTCGTTTGCCGACCCGCATAGCGGCGGTGTTTACGTTGTACATGAAGGAGGTTCCGCTGAGTGACATTTCATCGCCACTTATCGAAACTTCGCCGGCGCTTTTGATGGTTTCATATTTGATGAGATAGCGCAAAAACGGAGTCTTGATTATGAGATCAGCCGCCTCTATCAGCACACCATCCAGCAGGGTCACAACCTCTCGGTCTGGGTCATATACAGCGCTTCCACTCACGATATGGAGGGGGTTCGTTCCTACGCGGTTGGCGTTAACTTTTTCCAAAGTGACGGTGTTGTTGTCATTGGTGCTGTGGAGTCGTTGAGCTTGAAGGGAGATGTCCTGGATTCCCTTGGTTGCTTGTGAAAATGTAACGCCTTCCAGGGTAAAGCTTTTATCTTGACGCACAGGCGGAGAGACTGCTCCTTGCTCGATGGTCAGAAAGCTCGCGGCAAAGGATTGCCAAAGGGGAAGGGACAGCAGGATCAGCAAGGGGATCTGCCATGATTGGCGGTGTGTCATTATTGATGGTCTCGCAAAAAGTCACGGGATGGCTAAGCAGGTAAGCGAGTCTGCGAGACTCCGAAAGGGCCGATATACAAGGCGCAGTGTGCTTTTGCGAATGAGGCCACACATATGGTGTGCCGAATGAGCAAAAGTGCGCTGCAACGCAGTAGATCGGGCTTTTTGCGACGCCATCATTATTGTCTGGTCATGTATTCATTGAGCAGGTCTTGGCGGCGGCCTTGAGCCTCAATAATCAGGTCGCAAAGGTCGCGGACAGCGCCGTGGCCACCTGGGTGAGTTGAGACGAAGTCAACCACAGGAAGCAGTTCCGGCGCCCCGTCGGCAACCGTGGCGGCCAGTCCGACCTGGGTCAGTACCGGCAGGTCCAGCCAGTCGTCACCCATGAAGGCAACCTGCTGTGGGGTGAACTGCAGTTGGTTGAGAAGGGTATTGAAAACCTCCATCTTTCGCCGTGTCCCTTGAAAGACATGGGTTAATTTGAGGTCTCGGGCTCTTCTCTCCAGGGCCTCTGAGCGTCGGGCGGTGATCAGTCCGATCTCTACCCCGATTTTCTGGAGCATATTCATGCCAAAGCCGTCTCGGCAGTGGAAGGTTTTTATCTCATCTCCGCTGTTGGTATAGGTGATGGACCCGTCTGTTAAGACGCCATCGACGTCAAGTAAAAGGAGTTTAATATCTTTTGCCCGATTGAGGCAGGCTTGACGGCTCAATGGACCTGTCTTGCCTCCGTGCCGAGCCTGAGCGCGTTCCCGAAGGAATTGGGTGAATTCGCAATCTCCGGGGTACTGTTCGGATGGGTTAGCGGAAGGGGGGCAGCTGTCGATTGTCATGCGTTTACCACGTGATGGATGGCTAAAAGTTGGCGCAGCAGTGGCTCTACCTGATCCAGCGGCATCGAGTTGGGGCCATCGCACAAGGCAAGGTCCGGAGTTGGGTGAACCTCCATGAAGATACCGTCGATACCACAGGCGACAGCTGCTCTGGCTAAAGGTGGAATAAACTGGCGTTGGCCGCCTGAACAACCGCCAGCCCCGCCGGGCAGCTGTACGCTGTGGGTGGCGTCGTAGATGACCGGGCAACCAAGATCTCTAAGAACCGGGAATGAGCGCATATCTACCACAAGGTTGTTGTAGCCGAAGCAGACCCCGCGTTCGAGGAGAAGGAGGTTGGAGTTGCCTGATTCCTTAATTTTTCTTACGGCGAACTCCATGTCCCAAGGTGACATGAATTGGCCTTTTTTTAGTGAGATAGCCTTGCCTGAGTGGGCGGCAGCAACCAGCAAATCGGTTTGACGGCAGAGAAATGCCGGGATTTGAATGAGATCTAAGGTCGGGCTGACTTCTGCTACTTGTGAGATCTCATGGACGTCTGAGACTACCGGGATGCCGAGCGCCTTGATCTTGGCAAATATCTTCATCCCCTCTTTTAGCCCCGGACCCCGGAATGATTGGAGTGAGGTGCGGTTCGCCTTGTCGTAAGAGGCCTTGAAGATGTAGGAAATGTTGAGTCGGGAGCATACGTCGGCCAATGTTGTTGCGACTTGGATAGCCATAGCCTCTGATTCGAGGACACAAGGGCCGGCGAGTAATAAAAAAGGCCGGCCAGGGCCGACCTCGATGGTGTTGGTAATTTTAACGGAGTTCATGTGTTTTGGTGTTTTTCCAAGGCGGCTTTAATGAAGTCACGGAACAGTGGGTGGGGATTCATGGGTGATGACTTGAACTCCGGATGAAACTGGCAGCCAAGAAACCATGGATGATCGGCTATCTCAACAATTTCCACCAGGGTGTCGTCCGGAGAGGTGCCGCTGATGATCAGACCGGTGGTTACTAACTGTTCTCGGAAATCGTTGTTGAATTCGAAGCGGTGACGATGACGTTCACTGATGGCCTCAACGCCATAGGCTTTTCGAGCAAAGGTGCCTTCCTGCATCCGGCAGGGGTATGCGCCCAGGCGGAGTGTGCCTCCCATGTCCGAAGTTTCGTCGCGGACCTGGATTGTGTCGTTGCGATAATCAAACCACTCTTTCATCAAATAGATAACTGGGTGCTTGGTGTCTTGGGAAAATTCATTACTGGTGGCATCAGCCATGCCGGCAAGGTTGCGGGCAAATTCAATTACCGCCAGTTGCATACCAAGGCAGATCCCGAAGAATGGTATTTTGTTGATACGAGCGTAGGTGATGGCGTTGATCTTGCCCTCAACGCCTCGTTTGCCGAAGCCGCCGGGAACAAGAATTCCGTCCAGTCCCTCCAGCAGGTCTTCGGCCTTGCGTTGTTCGAGTTCTTCTGCGCTGACGTATCGAAGGTTGACCCGGGTGTCATTGGCAACACCTCCGTGGACTAACGCTTCGTGCAGGCTCTTGTATGATTCGGTGAGATCGACATACTTGCCGATGATCCCAATAGTGATCTGGTGGGTCGGGTTCTTGATCTTGTCGAGTAGTTGTTCCCAGTTGTCGAGGCGGGGAGCGCCTGTCCAGATGTTGAGGTGCTTTAAGATTTTTTCGTCGAGACCTTCCTGGCGGAAACGGATCGGGACTTCGTAGATGCTGTCCACGTCTTGGGCGGTAATGACATCGCTGGCGTCTACGTTGCAGAAGAGGGCAATTTTGGCCTTGATATCTTTCGAGAGCTGGCTTTCTGTGCGGCAGAGCAGGATGTCGGGCTGGATGCCGATGGCTCGCAGTTCTTTAACGCTGTGTTGGGTTGGTTTGGTCTTGACCTCACCGGCGGTCTTGATGTAGGGGACCCAGGTCACATGGATAAATAGTGCGTTCTCACGACCGTGATTGATCCGGAATTGACGGATTGCCTCCAGGAAGGGTTGGCCTTCGATGTCACCAATGGTGCCACCGATTTCAATAATAGCGACATCGACTGAGCCGTCAAGCTGGAGAATGGCGCTTTTGATTTCATCCGTGATGTGGGGGATGACCTGGACCGTCCCCCCATGATACTCCCCGCGGCGTTCCTTGGTGATTACTGAGTGATAGATCCGGCCTGAGGTGTAATTGTTGTTCTTTCCCAATACTGCGGAGGAGAATCGTTCATAGTGGCCCAGGTCGAGGTCGGTTTCGGCCCCATCATCGGTGACATAGACCTCACCATGCTGAAATGGGTTCATGGTGCCGGGGTCGACATTGATATACGGATCAAGTTTCTGGAAGGTGATCTTGAGCCCGCGGCTTTCAAGCAGCGCGCCAATAGAGGCGGCAGCCAAGCCCTTGCCAAGTGAGGAGAGGACCCCCCCAGTGATAAAGATGAATTTAGTCTTGATTTTGTGTGTGGGTGATTTCATGGCCGTCTATTATAATTTCTGACGATGGTTTGTCATTAAAAAAGTGTAACTTGTTCAGTTTGATGGTGATTGGTTGATCTGTCTAGGCTCATCCGCGATGCTATCAGTTGGGAATCATTGTTTGCTCCTTCCTCTCTGAAGAGTGAGCAGTCTTGATATGGATCATTAACCGTTAACTGTCAACTCGTAAACCTTCATTCTGAATAGTTGCAATAAATGTTTTTTTGGAAGCCCTTTGGGGGGCGGTAAATTGATGGGGTAAGTATTACGATTTTTTTTGAAAACACTTCTCGACAATACTTTTTAATGGGTAGATCTCAATTTTTCCCCTTCGACTCGGCGGTTTTTTTAATAAATTTCACTGGTTTTTATTATGAAATACATGAATGATGTGTTGAACCGATTAACGATTGAGGCCATATTCCGTAACCTGCTAATCTTGGTTCATGGGATCTGAAGGTCCTGCAAGGTTATGTTCCCTGAGGTAGTATAATGGTCGCCACAAAGAATCCGACGAGAAATCAAAACGGGTCTCCTATACAATAGAGGTGAGGAGTTTGTTTTTGATATAGCAAATTATCGACGTTAATGCGTCAAGAATTCGGAGTTCTTTTAATGTTAAGGATAAGGTAACTGCTCAGGTTGT
>VMSU01000249.1 GCA_013792005.1 Desulfobulbaceae bacterium | reverse complement strand
GGAGCAGTCTCGGTGGGCAGCATTGATCGGGCAGTCTGCGGGAAGGGGACGGCGCAACCTGCGGCAAGATCATAGGCGGTGCGGGTGATGATTTCGTCCTTCATGGCCTCGTTCAAATCCTTGAAGTAGGCGGAATACCCAGAAACACGAACGAGAAGTTCCGGGTAGTCGTCTGGATGCGACTTGGCATCGATAAGCATCTCATAACTCATGATGTTGAACTGGATATGCAGGCCGCCGGTGCGAAAGTAGGCCTCAATGGCCTGGCTGAATTTTTGCCGTTCCTCCTCAGTCCGGACAACAGGATACTTGAGGTTGAAGGCGACCCCGCCGGGCACATGGCACGAGTCGATGCCGCCCACCGCGTTAAGACATGCGGCAAGATCGGTCGCTGCATGAGAGACAGGGGTAATGCCGCTTGCGAAAACCCGGTTTGCCTTTCTGCCGTTGGGCAGCGCCCCGCAGAGTTTGCCTTGGCCGGCGTGGTTCGTCATGGTCCAATAGGCCGGTCGGTAGCGGCCGCCCCGGTAATTGAGATGAGATTGGTAGATATCAAAGAGAAACTGCACGAGATTGTTGGTATTTTTTTGCGCCACCGGATGCTCTGAGCCAAATTTCGGTGTCCGGTTGACCAGCCAGGCATGTAGCTCTTCCTCACCCACAAAATTTCCCCTCAGGGCCTTCAGGATGCGGGGTAGAGAGTATTTTCCCTCAACAAAAACTACTTGCTCAATAGCGCTCAACGAGTCCACCGTGTCGGCAAAGCCGATGTGAGTGGCACCCGAGGAGTTGTACAGGGCGCCGCCAAAGATGAGATCCTCCCCCTTAGCCATGGGTCCCTCGAAGAGCGCTGAGAGCAACGGCGAAGGAAGATACTTCTGATGGCTGCGTCCCATCTGTTCGTTCAGCTCGATAGCCTGACCGATGAGCCAACCGAGCTGAACCCTGAAAGCCTGCCAGAAGTCGCCAAAACTCTTGAACGATTCAGGGACTCCGGTCTGCGGCCCAATCTGCTCATCACCGGTCACCGGCCGTTTGCCGTTGTAGAGAGTCAGCTCCAGGGCAGATGCCAGGTTAAGCATGATGGAGCTTGACGCGTCAAAACTCCTGCCCGAGGCGGAGAGTTCCACACAGCCGATGATGGCGTAATCACGGGCGTGTTCTGTGGCCACACCCTGATTTTCCAACGTTCTGATAGCAGCAAGATCGTTATAGAGCGCGGGTGCTGACTTGGTCTGGGCAATCACCTCCGCCACCCGATTAAGATAGGTGGAGCTGTTCTTTTCGTAGTGGAAACGGGCGTTGACACTTGGGTCTCTGGTCGTCAGGAGTTCGGTCGCGCGCAACATGAGGTAAGTAAGATCGTTCACTGCATCCTCACCCTGCTGGTCAATCCCGCCTAAGGTTACCGCCGGCACGGTCCCTGCGCCGCCAAAGAGTTCCTCGCCGGTTTCAGGAACCAGATTGGTATTGTCGTTGAATTTCAGCCACAAACAGCCAATGAGTTCCAGCGCCTCCCCTTCGCTCAGGGTCCCACCCACGATATCATTCCGGTAATAAGGCCAGAGAATCTGATCCAGACGGCCCGGACTAATTGCCATGTTGATATTCTCTGCATGGATGGCGATCTGCAACAGCCAAATGGAGTTCAACGCTTCCCGAAAACTCTGCGCCGGTTTCGCCGGCACCCGGGAGCAGATCTCTGCCATCCTGGTGAGATTCCTTTTTCGTTCAGGATCATATTCCCGTGCCGCAAGCTCGGTAGCCTTCCGGCTTAAGTTTTCGGCATACGCGATGATACCACGGAGCGCGATAGGGACCGCCTGATAAAAGGCCAGCTGCCCGGACTCTTGACAAGAAAGAATTCCCTGATGTTGCAGGGATTCGGCGTGCCGTTCCGCCTCTCCGATAATCCAGTCGAGACCCTTCTCCAAGGCGACTTGGTAGCAGGGAACGGTGTGAGAGATGGCCCCGGCCTTGCTCGCAATAAAAAAAACAATTCTCTCAAAGAGCCGCATGGCCGGAGGATTGCCAAACTCCTTGCGGGTGCGCTCCAGGATGTTCCTTTCCATCCAATAGGGGAAGATATCACGATTAAGATCCTTGGCGTCCTGGCGAGAGAGGAGTTGCGGATTTTTCTCCCGAGTACTGATGATATCAAGCTCGGGCCAGATGGTCATACCCGTCAATTCCGGGTAGACCGGCGCCCCGAATCTTTTTGCAGTGGTAGTGCCGGCAAGCAGGTTATCATCAAAAAAAAGCGGCGCCTTATTTGAAAGATAATGCGCCACTGCCCTGGCGTAACGCAGTTCCATGCATTCGTCAGCATTGGCTATATCCTTGAGAAAGGCGGTGACATGCTTGGCGCGTTCGATACACACCTCGGCTCGAGCAGAGAGACAGGCCTGCCTGAGTGAGGCCAGCCGTGACATGGTGGGGAGGGTGTAGTCAACGAGTCTGATATCGGCAAGGGTAACAACCATGAGCTTCTTCCTTCTTTTATTGCCCGTCACCTTCCTTTCACACCTTGCAGGAAGGTGACAAAGGCATATGTGTTTCTGCCGCGCAGGGATAGACCTATGGATAAGCCCCCACCTAAGCCTAACAGAATGACTAATTAATGTCACAAATACTAGTTAAATGCAAGGACAAGATCACAAAGGGATCTCTGAATGACGCCGTGAACTTGAACCGAGGAGCAGATAGAACATACAAAAAACTGCAAAATTCTTGGCCGGAAAAAGTCTTACCCAATCAGTCAAGGCAAGTCCGTCTTCTCTCTGGGAGAAGATAATTATTATTCAACACCTTCCCGCACTATTTTCCAGTCCCCATCTTCTTTTTTCATCTCGATTATTTTACACACCGTATCGCTGTACGTGTTTGATTCATAGGATTGGACAAAATTTATCCGGCTGGTGGTTGAATCAACTAATTGAACTTTTATATCGGCAAGAGAAACGCGAATGGATTTTGGTTTTGTCAGCCTTGATCGGCGCAACTTTTCCCATGCTGATCGACCATTAACTTCCGATTGCTGGAAATTTACCGAATAAAACGATAGATACTCATCAACTTTTTGCTCTGACCAAGCTTGACCCCATTGGGTCACAACGCTTTCCAACAGGGCAACAACTGGCTCTTCATCCAGTGAAGCTTCTTGAGACCGCTGCCCCTGCTGATCAACCTCTTTTTCTGGAGACGAATCGGACTGTTCCTCCGGAAGTCTGTCTCCCTGTTTTCCCTTTTCAAGCACAACAGACCCATGCTCCTTGACTCCCTCACCAGGCGTTATGGCATACCTATCCTTGTTCTGCCACACCTGAAGCTCTTTTCGTAACTCAGCCAGTGTTGACAGATCGTGGTGACGCTCGACAGCAAGAACCTTCAAACGTCTTTTCAGCTCCGCATTCAACTGAACACACTCTTCGTATCCCTGCACATGATCCTTATAATATGCTACCATCGCAGACCAATCGTGATCATCATCTTGTCCTCTCGGCTTCGCCTGTGCCAGTATCGCTGCTACTTCCTCCAGATCCTTTTCCAACCGGACAATTTTCTGCTGTTGACGAATAACTGTCGTGGCCTGCTCAGCATTGTCTGCCAGTAGTCTTTCATTCTCTCGCCCGACCGAGGCCAAAATCTCTTTTGTCTTGATCCGCTTGATTTCTGCCCGCCGAGTAGCCTGGATGTCCCCTACCTCTTTTCCCGGAACACAACTACTGGTCAACAGGACACCAACAACAAAGATGACGATCAAATAAACATAGTTACAACTTCTCATCTCCACTCCTCACCCTTCCACTCCCTGTTTATCGATCATTCCTGACCACTCCCTAACTCACAGCTCATCCTCTTCCTCCTCCACATCAGGGTCCGTCCGTATCAACACAACGTCATCAATCTCCAATTCCTGCGGCTCATCAGAAGGTGCCACAGTGAAAGCCATTACCGTTGCGGCGCCCGTGAAATCGGCAGGAACAGTACCTTGATCAATTCGAATCTCATACTGGCCTGGCAGCATATTCTGCAGATAATAACTCCCATCACTGGCAGTAACCGACTCAGTCACAATCCGTCCATCCGCGGGGTCAACCCCGGTTATCCTGATTCCCGGCACTGGTGACAGCTCTCCAGAAAGATCCTCGCCGGACCGCCACCGCACATACCCCAATGCCGCATGAACAGGACACAGGGCCAGATCCACCTTAGTCTTGACCCCTTGAACCACCTTGGCCTTTTGGGTGCCATGAATGACAGAATAAGTCGCTGGCACAGTATCAGGATCAAGACTCACCCGGACTTCATCGACATTGGAAGGCGCAGAAAAAACAAAAATCCCCTTACTATTACTCTTCGTGGCGGCACGACTACTCAACAGTACCTTGACCCCCTCAACCCCCATCTCATCATCCTCCCGTATCGCGTTGGCATTACGGTCGACATACACCACCCCGCCCACAACTCCCTGCTCCGGACTAATCCGCTGCTCAGTAACATCAGTGATAGTGCGCCCATCGATATTAAACAACCGCTGTAAGCTGAGGTAAACCTCAACCTGCCACTCATTGTCCTCATACCGGCTCCTAAAACCGAGCCAGGAACGACCAGAGGCGCCCAACCGATATTCGGTGCGGTTTTCAAAAAAAAGCTTCCCGTCTTTAACGTCCTGACCGATTTCCGTCCTGACCTGGAATGGCTTACCCTTGATCGTATTAAGCGAATGGACCAGCGACACTCTTTCCCGACTCCCCGCCTCCCGATAGAGCACACTCCAAAGTCCCTTGCTGCCAAAGGATTTGGTGAGCGAAAGAGAAGTCTGCTTGGATTGCGACACATCTAAGCCGGGCAGTCGCAGACCGTCAAGAAAGTCAAAATGGTTCATGAGGGAGAGGTCATCGCCGGTAGAGTAGATTCCCCGGAAAGCAAGACCCAAACCGAGGCTGCTTTGCAGGTCCAACGTCCGAAGCTCCTTTTTCTCCTCCCATGTTGCCTCCATAAGATCGTAGGCGATAGAAACTGAGGTCCTGGGAATGATACTGGTATCCATAACCACCCTATTGAGATCGACACGAAGGGTCTCTTCCCCCCCACCATCAACATTATCACTCACTTGGCCGGTAGCCGCTCGCAATCGCAAGTACGACCGCCACCGATAATCTCCATTGGCCACATACCCCTGACGGTCGCGAAGATTTCGATGCACTCCGTCGTAAAATTCTGGACCCAAACGAAAATACATGGGACTCAACCTCAAATCCGCCAACGGGTATAGCTGAAGACTGGTATTGTAAGCGAAATCGCTTGGTTTGCCACCATCCTCATCATAACGACCTTGCGCCCAACTCACCTCTCCGGAAAAAATCGACCAGTCAAAGGGACGCCAGGTAAGCTGGCCGCTGGAGTGAAGACTGGAAGAGGGATACTGCCGCTCATTTTCTTCCGAACTAAAAAACTCAACCGGCTCAAAAAAATCCCGCTGTGTGCCCAATGCCAAACCTGCGGTAAGATTCTCGCTGACCCCATAGAGGAGCCGCCCCCCTCCGTAAAGCCCACGGCTCGACCATTCATCCCGCTTCCGGTTAGTGCCGGCCCCTGTCATGTAAAGAAGTCCTCCTACAGGAACCAGACTGGTACTACCAAGCACAGTCCGCTCAATGATTGATTCGATCCCGCTGGGTTCGATCACCCGCACACGAATTTCGGTCAAAGTCCCTGGCGACAGGCGGATATCAGTAAAACGATACAACCCCGTCCCCGGCAGGGTCGGAAGGCCTGTTTCCACCACTTTGCTATCCACCAGATTTCCGTTGACGTAAAGCTCGACCTGTGAGCCCACCGGCACCGACTCTTCAACCAGGTAGGGCTGGACAAAAGCCTTTCTGGCCTTGGGGAGCCCTTCCGTCATCTCGCCGGTTCGCGCAATCCCGCTCCAGGTAGCCCCGGTGAAATTAAGTGACGGAAAAACCAGATCGGTCAATCCCAAAATGGCGTCCCCAGCCACAACAGAGCTGTTGCTGAAATCACGATCCCACTCCGCCCAATCCAACCTGACATAGGGACTGTCCCCAAAATCAATGGCGCCATCGGTATCCAGACCAAGCTGAGGTTCGGTGAATCTCAACTTATAACGTCCCCCCCGTAATGATCCCCACGCCCCCTGCTCAAGTGATTCAATAGAGATATCGTTATCCTTGTTTCTGCTGACGAGCTGACTCTTTGCCCGCCCTCGGATTTCAACAAAATCAAGACTCACATCGCGCTGCCTCGGCTCGGCGAGATCGTGCCTTTCAGGAATATCCGTCCTGATTGATTCGGTCTTCATCGCCAACAATGACGGCTTTTCTTCCTGTTTCCACAGAGGAAAGAAAGCATCGGTTTTCGCCACGAAGCCATACGTCGAATCCTCCCAGGATATCTCCATCCCCAACAGCTTCCCGACCACTGAAGTCGGGAGAAAGATATCCTGCTGCATTGTGATATCAGAGATCCCAACCACAAACTCAACCGGCTGCAGAGTGCCGACCGGCCCGGCCTGACCTGAATTGAGATCAATAGCAATGGATAGTTGGGGAGAGAGAGGGAAGGTCAGCGATGAACCCTGCTCCGTTACCGGGACCTCCAGGGCACGGAGCAAGGTAAGCAGCGGAACCCAGCGATCACCTTCGGAACGGATAACAGTACCGAGGTCGAGCAGGCTCAGCTTCTGCCAGCGCTGCGGCCCCCGCAGAGAAAACCCGACTACCTCTGTTTCTAAAATCTCAGTGGCAGCGATCTTCCCAGCAGCAGAACTTGCCGAGTCACTGGCAGCTGCCGGAAGGGGTGAAGGTGAAGAGGGAGGGGGTGTGTACAGCGGCTCTTCCGCCGCAGCCATTGGCTCTGCCGTTGCGACCGTGGACGAATACGCTAACATTCCGGGCAGACACCCAAACAAGACAAAAAAAAAGAGCGTTCTAATCCGGCAGATCGCGGGATTAGAACGCTCTTTCAACAGATACATATCCGGGGCAATTAAATTGTGACCTGGACTGATTTCTCGACGGATTCCTTCATTTGAGGCGCGCTGTATACGGCCTTGATACTCAAGGGTACCTGGCCAGGAAGCTTCTCTTCGATAGGGATCGCAAACTTGCGAAGATTCCCCGGCATAATATAGCTATTGCCCAAGTTCCCCTCACTAAGCATACTACCATCGCCAGCCCGTATCTCAAAGGTGCCTGTCGCATAGAGGTGGCCGGTGCCATTGTTGTTAACCGTAACCTGAAGGGTTGCCCCTTTGTCATTCCGCACCAACTGCAACTCATCGATTTGGCACTGGTAGGCAACCTCGCCGTGTCGAGCGAAAATCGGCACCATCACCGAAGAGCTGACCTCAAGCTTGAGGGTACGGCCAGCACCGTCCTTGGTGCGGGTGGTATTGGTCTTGAGCGACTCCATTTCCATGGCAGCCCAGTATTCCTGATCTTCCAACTTACCCTTCGGAACAATCACGAACCGCACCCGCTGATTGGTCTTGGGCGCTAAGGTAAGCTCCTTAGGGTTAAACTTGATCCACGATGATAGGGAATTCTTATCCTCTGGCAGACTTAAGAGATTCCCGGTGGGCGAAAAACCAAAATGAGCCGCCTTGATCCTATATCGTTCCGGCTCATCGCCATTATTGGTAATAACAAATTGACCGGACGGCTGCCCTTTGCTCATATCAATTTCGACAAAAGCAGGGGCAATTGAGATCCCGGCTAGTGCGCCAAAGGCAGAGAAAAGAACCAGCAGAGTCGCGATCAAGGCACTGGCCAGTATCTTTCTGAACATTGTGATGGTCTCCTTACTCACATAAATTTAGGGGAAACGGCGTGAGCACCATAATGGATCAAAGGGCCGGCCGTGTTCGTTGCCAACCACAAACAATCAAAACCGGTCCTTCCGGGTAAAAAATTACGGCATAACCATAGCGGCAAGTTTAACCTTTCCGCTATACTCGCCCATCGGCTTTTCCGGGTCATCCTGAGTCCAGGTAACGGTGGTGCGGCAGGTCTGGCTGAAGTGCCCGTTCTGGCTGCTTTCAAACTGCAGGTCTTCCGCCTGCCTCGCCGGGAAAGCACCGATAGTGGTATCACCAACATAAGAAGCGTTGCCATCGATACCCCTCATGGGATTTGCGTTGTCACATGAAACATCCACACCAGCAGAGAGATTCAACGGGATCGGAGCAACAGCAGTACCTCTAGGATCATCACCCTTGAACAGCGGAGAGGCAGCCAGGTTCATCGCAACGCCTTCGGTGTTGGCATCGATTCTGAAATCAAAGGTGGCATCAAAATCACCCATCTGCACAGAGCCGGCATCAACATTAGGAGTGCCCGGTTGTACAGCGATATTGGCAACGACATTCATATAAACGTGTGCGGTTGCAGAGTTAGACGTGTCAGCAAAACTGTTTTGAGCTGTCAGCATCACCAAAGCACTGAGTGCTGCGCAAAAGAGTACTTTTTTCATAATTTTCTCCTTTCATTTTTTTTATTTTTATTGGCGCTCACGCCAATTCCCCTCATCATGACACTACCGCCCTGCAACTACACCAAATCATCATGTCCTAACCGTCCTTCGCATTGCCGTTTGATTTCCACGCGCACATATTCTCCAATGTGCCAGCCTTCAAAAATCTCAATCGAACTTCGCACAAAACCTTTACATATTAGGAGGCTCAACCAAACAGGTCAGTCTCATCTTTCCCGTATAGGTACCGGCAGGGAGAATCTGTTCATTTTGTGTCCAGGAAATCGTTACCTGCAGCCGCTGGCTGAAAATATATCCCTGCTGGCTGGTAAAGGTGACAGTTTCGGTCTGTAGGGACGGCAAATCGGAAACAAGTTCGCCGTCTTTTTCATAATTGGCGATATGACTTCTCGGCACAGCATCCTGGGTTTCGATTATCACCCCCGCTCCCCGATTGAGAGGGATAGGTGGCACCTCACCATTATCATCCCGTTCATAATACAAAGGGGTATTTTCCAAAAACAGGCGAACGGTCGAGACATTGGCTTCAACCCCAAACTCTACTGTCCCGGAGATTTCACCACCTCCAGTGGCAGTAAGAAAGACTGTCGGGGTTAGCGCCTGAACCGCAATCTGAGTATCAACCTCATAAGAGGTAGTGGCGGTAGCCTGCTGGGCTGCTCCATGACACAGCGTATAAAATGCCACGGTAAAAATGAACACACCCAGAAGCACCACTGGATTTCCACTCCAATAACAACCAAAACCACGAGTGCAACGCAGAAGCCACCGCCTAAAAACACCAACAAGAATACCCATGTGTCCCCCATCGAAACAATAACGGGCATTGAGGCCCCGCAAAAAACTCTATTGCATTTTGTCCCGCCATCCAGGCAACTCTTTAATACATATCAGGGACTCGGAAAATACCAATTTACCTGGATCGCGCCCGGATCTGGGTCAGATTTGGTTGCGCCGATTGAACAAAACCGCAGGCGTAGCAGCGCTACGTCGAGGATTTTGTAATTGAGTCGCGACCAAAGATGGCCCAAAGCCGGGATGCGTTATGGTAATTTGGTATTTTCCGCGTCCCTCAGTTCATCTCAGAAAAAATCGCGCCCCTAAACAATTTTCTATTTTTTTGTTGGCAACCTTATCAAGGCGTTTCTTTGTCCTGCTCCCTTCGTCGGGATAATTAAGCTGAAAATCGCTAAGAGCCACAAAACTATTACCACTCATGATTTGTAATTTCACCTAAAACAACAAACAATAACTGGTATTAAAGTTATTTCATATAAGACAAATTATGAATATAAAAACAGGATACTTCGAAATACTTCAACTTTAAACTAGCAAAATACACATAATTACATATCTACTTATAGCAATTTATAGCAAAATCCATGCCACATTAGTATAAACCTAATATTACTAGCTACATTGTAGCTGTAAGCTAAATCACAGAGATATTAAGCAAGCTATATATTGGCAATAAATTGATCAGAAAAGAGTTTTTATCGGAATCACCTCCAACAATCCGGAAGAATTATTTTTTTGTTCAATTTTACAGCAGGTTACCACTGCGATCTGGGCAGACAAAAAAATACGAGTTGAGCGAAGACAGCAGCTCAATTTCACCCTGAGCGCCAACAACAACGGGGCTTTCCAGTAAACTGGAAAGCCCCGTTGTTGTTGGCGCTCAAAAACAGATTCAGCAAAACTCAGCTGACACGTCTCCTCAAACTCACACGCACATGTTACTTATCGCATTATTTTATGCAACAGCAGTGAGCACTACAAATCAAGATAAGTATAGCCCTGCAAACCCTTTTCATACTCTTTCAATAACCGCATGGCTTCATTCGGGCGCAAACGATCTTCCTTGATCGCCCGATCGAACTGAGCTTTCATTTTTCGGGCCAAATCATTATCCGTGTACTGCACCAAGGTTAGAACCTTCTCCATGGTCGTACCGGCAATAGTTTCTTCAATATAATAGCCAGAGTCCTCATCCTCATCAAGGAAGACATGCGCCTCATTGACCCGCCCGAAGAGGTTATGAAGATCGCCCATGATGTCCTGATAGGCTCCGGTCAAGAAAATGCCGATATTATAACTCTCCCCGTTTAAATCGTGCAGAGGCAACGTATCCATCCCATCTTCATACAGATTGATAAATTTCGAGACCTTACCATCCGAATCACAAGTAATATCAACCAGGGTGCCCTTCCGGCGCGGCTCCTCCAGTAAACGGTGCAAAGGCATGATCGGAAAGAGCTGACCTATCCCCCAGTGATCAAGAAGCGATTGAAAGACACTGAAATTACACAGATACTGATCGCTCATACTACTTTCCAGCTCCTGAATTTCATCAGGCACATACTCAGCATCCTTAAAATACTCAAGAACGCGAGCGCCGATCATCCAAAAAAGCTTTTCCACTTCAGCCTTCACCGTCAGGTCGATCAACCCCAAGGTAAAGCGATTATGAATCTCCTCCTTCCAGTGTAACGCATCATGATAGGCCTCAAGAGGATTATCAGGATTGATATTATTGTAGGTGTCCCACACCTCCTTTACCAGACGATGAGTACTGTTGGGTGGAACCACAACGACATTCTCCGGTACTTTCTGAATATTACCGAAAACCTCGAGCACTAAAACAGAATGGTGAGCCACGATCGCCCGGCCACTCTCAGTGACTACTATTGGGTGCGGCACCTTCTCCTGATCACAGACATCCATAATATTATAAACAATGTCACGGGCATATTCATTGAGCGAATAGTTGATGGAAGAATGAAATGTACTGCGGCTTCCATCATAATCGACACCGAGACCGCCGCCGACATCAAGATACTGCAGATCATGGCCAATCTGACGAAGCTTGGCATAAAACATGGTAGCCTCACGCACAGACTTCTTAATCGCCAGAATATCCGGAATCTGAGACCCGATATGATAATGGACAAGCTTTAAGCAATGCGACATCCCCGCCTCTTTCAACAAAGCAGAGGCCTCAAGAATCTCCTGGGTCGACAGCCCAAACTTGGCATTTTCACCGGTACTTTTTTCCCACTTGCCTGTTCCCTTGCTCATCAGACGCAGCCTGATGCCAATCATCGGCTCCACCTGCATCTCGCGAGAGGCAACGATAATGCTGTTAATGTCCCCCAGTTTCTCGGCGACCAGGATCACCTTTTTCCCCAACTTAACTCCGAGAAGCGCCATCCGGATATAGCAGTGATCCTTATAACCATTACAGATAATCAAGCTCTCCTTGTCCTCATGAAAGGCGAGACCAGCAAAGAGTTCCGGTTTGGACCCCACTTCAAGACCGTAGTGATATTCCCGCCCGGCGTCGACGATCTCCTCGACCACCTCCCGCAACTGATTAACCTTGATCGGATACACGCCCCGATAAATGGATTTGTAATCAAACTCCTTAATCGCCAGACTAAAGGCTTGATTAATCCTCATCACTCGATTGCGCAGCAAATCCTGAAACCTGATCAGCAACGGGAAATGCAATTTCTTGGCAACCGCCTCCTCGATAACATCCATAATCGCAATGGTGCCACCCTCTTCCTTTAAGGGAGATACCGTCACCTGCCCCTGCTCATTGATGTCAAAGTACCTCAGGCCCCACCGTGAAATCCCGTACACTTCCCGTGCCTTCTCAATATCCCAGACATTTGTATTCTCCATCCCACATTCCCTGATTTCCAATTGCAATCAACCAGCCGTACATTCAATAACTGGCAGATCATAGTAACAGATTTTATTACCACACCCGACGTCCGCCTGTAAAAACATGCGGACTAAATCAAGCGCGGTGCCAAATTTACAATATTATATTTCTCTCTTCCGATTGTGGTAGCACATCTCGACAGCAACAACCTACGCACAAGATATCTACTCGATTAATTCCTAATATCAAGGAGAATGCAGTCAGGACACGTTTTATGCAGCTCCTAAAGAAGACGGGGCCTTCCAAAAAATGGAAAGCCCCGCTTGGAAATTTTCAGCACAAGCCCGAAATAATCGGCGCTCGCACCTTCCTTCAGTTATTTCTCCTGAACAGAAACCAACTCCACCTCGAAGATCAGTGTCGCATTAGGTCCGATAGGCCCACCTTGGGTTCCACTCTCTCCGTAAGCCAAACCCGCCGGGATGAAAAGTTTCCATTTGGCCCCTTCTTTCATCAATTGAAGGGCCTCGGTCCAGCCTTTAATCACGCCATTAACAGGAAAAGTGGCGGGTTGACCACGAACATAGGAACTGTCAAACTCGGTTCCGTCAAGCAACGTCCCCTTATACTGAACAGTAACCATATCCGTCTCCTTGGGCGATTTGCCTTTACCTTCAGCCATCACCTGATACTGCAAACCACTGGCAGTTGTCTTAACCCCGTCCTTTTTCTTATTTTCTGCCAAGAATGCATCGCCTTCCTTTACGTTCTTATCGCCTACCGCTTTCATCTCAGATTGCTGCTTATCCTGCATCTCCTTCTGCAGATTCATCAAGGAAGCTTTGGCTTCATCGTCGGTCATAACAAGTTGTTGTCCGGTCAAGACATCCTTAATAGCCTTACCCAAGATGTCCGGACTGACATCGATATTATTTTGCTTAAGGCTGTTAGCCATATCCATTCCGATGGCATAGCTCACCTTGTCTTTAGGGGTCTTTAACTCCATTTTTTCGGCAGCAATAGCCGTGGTTGCCATCAGCATCATACCAAAAATCATTACGCCTCTCACTTTCATGCCTTCTCCTTGATTGGTAAATTAAGAAACTTTTATCACGATTACCCAAACCCTCGGTGTTAATCGCGGCGAGTACCCGTTAATGCGGGAATCTCCTTGTATACAAAAAATATAAAAGGGGATAGAGTTTTTAACAAAATACTGTAACTTCCTTAAGACTACAAGTAACCACTCTTCATGGAAGCTCTGTAAAATCAGACGTCCCTGTCGCCAGAAATAAGAAATAAGGACAGAAACAATTGAAAGTGCCTTACCAAAATCAAACTAAACCTCCAGGAGGCAAGTAAACGGTACCATGGAAAAAATTCTCGCCAACATCCCTTGGTCGGTGCTAGTCATCGCCTGCCTGACCATCGGCCTCGCCCCATTCAACCCTCCCCACATCTGGGAAAAACTTCAGCTGCTAGCCAAAGGGCAACTCGTCCGCCCGGTAGACTGGTTCGACTTCTTCCTACACGGAACCCCCTGGATTCTGCTGATCGTAAAATCCATTCTATCCATTAAATAAATGAAAATCTTTCAGCGAACAAAGGACTCCTTCGCAACACTCTAATGCAAGTGGAGGGAACCGCCTTATCAGCAACCAGATATCGGAAGCAGCTCAGGATTGACAGTCTCGCAAAAAGCCACGCGATGGCTAAGTAAAAGGGCCGACATACAAGGCGCGGGGTGTGTTTTGTGAGTGAGGCAATACATATGGTATGCCGAACGAACAAAACCGCCACGCAATTCAGTTCAATCCCCGCTGATGTTGGACGGGGACGCCGTAGATCGGACTTTTTGCGACGCCATCAGGATTAAGGTGAAAACTTCGCAAGCATAATGGAGTGGAAGCAATTACAGAAAAAAGGATGGGTTGTCAAACCTATTCACCACCTGCGGCAGGCTTGACATTTTGGAGCCAAGAGCGGAGTTCTGCATTAGTTGCAACAGAGGACACAGAAGATGTCCGAAATCGTAAAGAGGGCGGCCGTTTCATTTGCTTATCAATCTTGGCCTGATACTCTTCGGCTAGCGCTTGCGCTTCATGGAGTTGCTTGATAGAAAAATTACCAGCTATGTTATCCCTATGCTTTGCAGCGGCTTCTACACCTTGCATTGCCGCAAGACTAGACCAAGCGTAAGCATTAATTTCATCTTTAGAGATATCCTGACCTTCGGCGTACGACATTCCCAAAAGATACTGAGCATCTGCATCTCCCTGACTCGCAGCCTCTCTAATTTCGGAAATATCCAATTCTGCACGTGCTTGAAAGGGGATAACGCAAAGAAAAAAACAAATTACCGCCTGTAAAGTTAAATTACGGAATATCCTCTTTCCCATCAGGTTCCTCCACCAGGACTTGACATATTCCTTCGAGTATTTCAACTCGGGAGCCACAAATAAGAATATCTACTAGCAAAATCCGCACCTACTCTTGCAATCAGCCAGAAAACCAGCTCAGCATAACCGAAAGAGCAGCAATACCGGCGTCAATCATTGAATTGCGTGGCAGTATTGCTTTTCAAACAAGCGGGATATTCACCCAATAAAGAGAATTTTCACCAGGAAGGAGTGTCATTTCAAGAGCAGTAACGTGGAAAGACAAAGGAGCGGCGCAGATGGTGTGGAGATGGCAGGGAGATATGTTTTGGGATTTTCCACCTCAAGCACAGAATAGTCTCGATTTGGAAATAAAAAAAAGGGGCTAGAAATTAATCTAGCCCCTTGATTTCACAATGGTGCACCTGGCAGGATTCGAACCTGCTACCTACGGATTCGTAGTCCGGCACTCTATCCAGATGAGCTACAGGTGCTTACGAAAGAAGCCGAATATACCCCAAGCCGAGACATTGATCAACAAGAAATTCATCTTTCGAGACCCAGCAGATTATTAAATACCCCACTCCCCCATGTTGCTACCAAATCAATTGCTGCATGGAAAACCATCTCTGGCAGAAAATCCTGAGCAGGGTCACCCTTGCTTGGCAGGGGGCGCTAATCCTTTGTCATCAAAACTTGCGGCGTCAACCAACCACTCTTCAATTTCGGCAGGCGTCGGCAGACGACCAATGCTCTTAACCTTCCCGTTAACCACCAATGCCGGTGTCTGCAAAACGCCAAAGCGGCCTATCTCATCCGGGTCATGCACCTGAAAGACATCAGCGGCTATCTGCCGGGTGGCCATGATCTCAATCACCACTCTCTGCAGATTATTACACGACACACAACCCGTACCCAGAATTCTCACCTCAAGCGGGCCCCCACTAAAAGACCCTCCTTGACGCAATCGAACAATCTCCTCTTCGAGCGCGTGACGGTACTTGGCTTCCGCCACCTGTGGGATATAATTATGGTGGGCGATTTCGGCATACACCAACTCTACCGCCTCGGCAAGCGCAAGCTCAGGTTGTGCCAAAACTCGAGTAAATGCGACATCCAGACCTATTAGACCGATAGAGACAGCGCCAACCTTTAAGTTTCTTTGTAACGGGATATCATCCATCAGCTGAACCAGCCCACGACATCACTCTTAGCAGGAACCTTGCCAACACACTTGATCACACCGTCAACCACAATTGCAGGGGTACTCAAAACCCCAAGCCGCGCCATTTCTGCAAAATCAGTAACTTTACACACTGTAGCCTCAACCCCAGCCTCTTTCACCGCCTCACGCACCACAGCTTCTGCTTTGGCACAACTGGCACACCCAGGACCGCACACCTTGATTTCCATATCACTCTCCCATTAACGACTGCAATGCCTTTGAACAACCCGGATCACACTATCAGATTAAATAAATACCCAACCCCAAGAATACCACAAGCCACAACCGCAATAAAAGTCGCGATCAGCCTCGGCATTAAAACCTTGCGCAAGATTACCATTTCCGGCAACGACAAGGCAATGACACTCATCATAAAAGCCAAAACCGTGCCGAGAGCCGCCCCTTTTTCCAGTAACGCATGAATAACAGGAACTATTCCAGCAGCATTAGAGTAAAGCGGCACTCCGATGAGTACTGCGACAGGCACACTCCACCACACCTCCCGCCCCATGACCGAAGCCATCATTCCGGCAGGGACATACCCATGAATCCCAGCGCCAACCGCAATGCCGATAATGACATAGAGCCAAACCTTAGCCACAATATCATGAACTGCTTCCCAGCCTCGATCCAGACGATCATTCCAGGTCAACTGTTCTTCACTCATGCCAGGTCCAGCCGCCAGCATCTGACGAACCCAAGGCTCGACATACTCTTCCATACCCAAACGGCCAATAACCCACCCGGCAACGATAGCTACCATCAACCCAGTCCCCAGATAGAGCGCTGCCACCTTCCAACCCAACAGCCCATAGAGCAATATCACTGCTATCTCGTTGACCATGGGCGCAGAAATCAGGAATGAAAATGTAACCCCTAACGGCACTCCGGCGGTTACAAACCCGATAAAAAGCGGGACTGCGGAACAAGAACAAAAAGGGGTCACTGTACCAAGCAGGGCAGCAAGAACATTACCCGTCGCTTCACTGCGGCCAGCCAGAATCGACCGGGTCTTCTCTGCCGTAAAAAAAGAGCGGATCACACCAACGACAAACACCACTAAGGTCAGCAGCATCAAGACCTTTGGGGTGTCGTACAGAAAAAACTCCACCGCGCCGCCCAGATGGCTTCCCTTCGCAAGACCAAGAACCGTATAGGTAAGATACTCAGATATTGGCTTAAGCCCACGATAAATAAGAAACCATAGCGGCAGGAGGGCCAGCACCAAAAGGATTCGTGCTGTAATCTGGCCCTTATCGTCATCCACCAAGCACCGGTAATCTCTACACCAACAACTTCTCATGATTGAGACCCCCAACTTTTCGACTCAAATCCAGTCGATTAACTTGTTTCACTTTTTTATGATGTCGAATCACAAACGTTACCTGACATCCCTCACTTCATTGACATTCGGTTTCAGCCCTCCTGCCTAACCAAGCAGCTGATCACTTCAGGAAACAACTGAACAAAACTCCTATCAGGCTTCTGTAAAAAAGAAAGGACCTGGCCGGTTTCCGGTTCGGAAAAAGATAAAAAATTGGCGTGAAGCATCAACCGGTGAATGTTCAAATGCTCCCGGAAAAGCCGATTATGCTTACCATCACCATGACCAACGTCACCTACCACCGGATGCCGGATATGGGCCAGATGACGGCGGATCTGATGCCAGCGCCCGGTCTTTGGGGTAATCTTCAGCAATGAATAGCGGGCGGTTGGAAACCCACTAACAGGCCAGGGGAACTCAATCTGCCCCAATGGCTCGTAGACGCTTATCGCCTCCTGCTCCTCCCCTTTCCCCTCTTTTTTTAATGGATAATCTATCACCGCCCCTTCATAAACCCATCCCCGCACCACAGCCAGATAACTCTTCTCTACCGCTCCCTCCTGGAAAGCCATCCCAAGACGCGACACACTAGCCTGATTCAAGGCGAAAACCATAAGCCCGGAGGTGGGCCGGTCCAGCCGATGGGCAGGAAAGACCCTGCGACCAAGCTGGTCTCTGAGCAGCTGCAACAGAAAACAGGTGTCACTGGATATCGGTGTGCGATGAACCAGCATGTTCGGTGGCTTATTGACCACCACTAGGTTGTCATTCTGAAAAACTATTTCGATGGATGGGTGCATGAACAGCGAAACTGCCTCCACTTATGACTTCTCATGCAAGACCACCACTGCCTCTTGATCTCGACTGGTTATCTGGTGGGCCACCTTAGCTGGCACCACCTCGTAGCCGTTACCATATTTGACAATGGCGAGATGACCTCGGCTGAGCTGATCAATCATCTCGTCCGAGACAAAAATCCTCTTGATCTTACTCTGGTCAACAAAATGGTATGGCTCTCCACGCGAGTCCTGAGCTAAGCGATTAATCTCAATGAGTTGCGCAACCTGGGCCTTTTGCTCCCGTTGGCGGGTCTCATCAAGGCGCTGCCGGTTGAGTTCCCGGTTACGCAGATCCTGAGCTGCCTGCTCCTCCCGCACCTTGTTGACAAGAGGCGTTGATGGGCTTTTCCCCTTGTTCTGCTTACGACTAATAAATTTTTCATGTTCGGCCTTCTTAGCCTGTTTTTTGGTAGCCAGCCCAGCCTTAAGAAGCTGGTCCTGCAACGGGTTTCCCATGCGCTTGTCCTTAGGAGAGTTCACTGTGTACGGTTAATAGGGTAATAAGCATAAAACTATCGGATAACAACGCCTCACAGGCCTGCTGACAATTTAAGCCCGAAATCATTTCCCGCCATTTGACCATATCTACCCAGGGATGCAAAGAAATTATGATTGAAGCCAATGAGCAGAATAGTATTCTAAGTGCCACATAATAATTCCCGACGGACCGCTTATCCAAAATGCCCGCAGAGTGCGTCAGGCCTGTCCCCTGCTTCCCCTTCGGCTCTATTCAGAGAAAAGATCTTTTGCTTGGGAACCCAATTGAAATACATGGCTCCTCGCTGTTTGGAGTGGGTTGGTTTGCAATAAGCAGCTCCGACTTGGGTGAGATGGAGAAATGGAATGATGTACAGTAGCATCTATGATTGGGGGGGGTAGCTGGATATTTATGGTGCTGAAATGATATGTTACCCACCCCTGTACACATAGTCCACGGAGATATCCAGAAACTGGATATCCTGATTTTTAGCTTGATACACTGAAAGCTGTTACCAACCCTCCAAATAAACTATTGCAGATAATATTCTGATTGTTTACTTACACATAAGTGCGAGGATTATCCTTGAATTCTGGCCAGTCGAAAGGAATCAGGGATCGTTTCGTGAGGACAAATATACTGTCCATCGACCGCCACGCGGAGATATACAGAAACGGTATAATTACTAGTTAGCTGTAAATACAAATAACACAAGGAATACAGATGAAAGACGGATACATCATTGATTTTATTTCTGGTGAAGAGGTAAAAGCTACACCTGAAGAAGTTGAAGCGGTACAAGTATATTCCAAGTTACTTGTAGAGGATTATGATTATCCAAAGTCTCATATTACAACACACCCTCAACACCGCGTTAAGGTAAGACCTTCTGACACAAAAAAGGAGTATCCAGTTGATATTGCCGTTTTCCAAAACGACAAGAAAAACGAAGATGATATTTTTATAATTGTTGAGTGTAAAAAGAAGAACAGGAAAGACGGTAAAACCCAACTCCAGGACTACTTGCGTTTTTCAAAATCACAGTTAGGAGTCTGGTTTAATGGAGAAGAACGGCTCTTTCTAAAAAAGATTGAAAAAGATGGAAAAGTCCTTTTTGAAGAAATACCAAACATTCCAAGATACGGTCAAAGAATCGAAGACGTTGGCAAATTCAAAAGATTAGACTTAAAGCCAGCAACGAATCTTAAAAATGTATTTAAAGCAATGCGTAATTATTTAGCCGGTAATGTCGTTGGGGCAACGAGAGACGAAGTTTTTGCTCAACAACTTATAAATTTAATTTTTTGTAAAATTTATGACGAAAAATTCACCAAACCTGATGAGATGGTGACTTTCAGAGCAGGTATTGAAGAGGGGCCGAAAGAGGTAAAATCAAGAATCTTAGAACTTTTTAATAAGGTTAAAAAAAATTACAATGATGTAATTGATAGTTCAGATGAAATTAATCTTGATGAATACTCACTGACTTACATAGTCGGCGAACTACAGCAATATTCAATTTT
>VMSU01000248.1 GCA_013792005.1 Desulfobulbaceae bacterium | reverse complement strand
ACATTGCAGCTATTTTACCAGAGACTCCGACAACATCAGAGCAAAAACAAACACAGGAGGTACGCCATGAAAACGACAACTCTGTGGCAATGGTTAGTGCTGTTCTTCTCTGTGCTTCTGTTTGGACTGGTTAGTCCGACCACGTCGCACAGCTTGGAGGTCACAGTCGACGTCGCTCCGCTGATTATCAACGTAGGGGGCAAGTCGGCTACTTTCGTAGTCCACACCAATCTCCCTTACACCCTGGTGGATCCTGCCACTGTGGTCTTGAACGGGGAGCCGATTTACCAGTGGAAGATGGATTCCCTCGGCTATTTTGATGCCATTATTTTACGCGAAGCCATTGAACCATCCCTGGAAATTGGCATTAAGAACCTCTTTGTTCTTGAAGGCAAGACCAGGACCGAGCCTCCAGAGCTTTTCTGGGGCGCTGAAGAAGTGCTGGTTATTGATCAAGGCATCAGTCCTGGGTTGCTTCGCTAGGTGAACGCTGTTGTGACGCCGGGTGAAGAGGGAGTCCGGCAATCGGGGGATCAAAACTACCGATTGCCGGCTTTTTCATTTCCCGCCACTGGAGCAAAGTGGGGGAAAAACATTGACATCCCCTCAAGCAGTGACATATATACAATCCACTTACTCTAACCTTCACCCCGTCATCCCTCTTGCCACTACCAAAAACACCACCGCAACCACTTGAACTCCTGGCCCCGGCAGGATCTGTTGAATCCTTCTTTGCCGCCATCGAAGCCGGAGCCGATGCCGTCTATTGTGGACTGAAAGATTTTTCCGCCAGGGCCAAAGCGAAAAACTTCACTATTGACGAGATGGAGCGCCTTGCCGCCTATGCCCACCAGGAAGGAAAGCAGCTCTATGTAGCGCTCAACACCCTGATCAAAGAAACAGAATTACCCAAGCTCATCGACACACTCACTGCCCTGGCAGCGATTCCGGTCGACGCCTTGATCATCCAGGATCTTGGCCTCTGGCGACTGGCCCGCACATTCTTTCCCGAACTTCCCCTCCACGCCTCAACCCAACTGACCATCCATAACGCCGCCGGCGTGAAGATGCTCGAACGGATGGGATTTTCCCGAGCAGTTCTGGCTCGCGAGCTCTCCCTCACTGAAATCTCTGCCATTCGCGGGCAGACATCAATGGAACTTGAGCACTTTGTTCACGGCGCCCTCTGTTACTCCATCTCAGGACACTGCCTCTTCTCCTCATACACCTCCGGCAACAGCGGCAACCGAGGCCGTTGCGGCCAACCCTGCCGCCGCCGATACTCCGCACAAGGGAAGACGGGATTTTATTTTTCCACCAGTGATCTTAGTGCCATCGCACTGGCGCCGAAACTTGCTACAGCAGGGGTAATGAGTTTCAAGATTGAAGGCCGGATGAAAAATGCCGAATACGTCTCCACGGTAGTCACGGCCTACCGCAAAGTACTTGATGCTCACCCCAAGGCCAAACAGCAAGCCATCACTGAAGCGGAAACAATTCTGAGTGAGGCCTTTGGCCGCGCAACGACCCAGGGTCTACTCAAGGGCGGTGTGCCGGCGGATATCACCACCCCCTCGACCAAAGGGGGAATCGGCCGGTTGCTCGGTTCGGTAGAAAAAGTGTTTGGCTCTGCAATCGTTTTGACGACAGCAGACACTATCCATATCGGCGACCGCTTACGCATCCAACCCAGTGAGAGCGATCTTTCAGGTGTCGCCTTCACGATACAGGCAATGACTCTTAGTCAACGACAGGTCAAACGGGCAGAAACCGGCAGCCGGGTCCGCATTGCCACGCCATTCAAAGACATCCCGCTTCACGCAGGAGACCAAGTATACAAAGTCGCTACCGGAAAAACCTTTACCATGAGCGGCGAGGCCTGTGCCCGCCGTCTCGCCTCCACCCCCTCGACAACTTCCCCAGTTCAAATTGAGGCGTCCTGCCAAAGAAACCAGTTAACACTTAAAGCCAAGTCTGCCGACTGTACTCTAGAAGAGTCCTACGAGGCAGCAATGGAGGAGGCGGCCCACTCTCCCTTAAGCCGAGCCACACTCGAACGCACCTTCTCCCGAACCGGTCACGCCTCACTCACCCTAACCAAGCTGACAGCAAGACATCTCCCTCCGGTGGCCATTAAGCCCAGCCGGCTCAACGAGATTCGACGCGATCTGTATACCAAGCTCGCCGCCTTGATCGAAAATCACCATCGCCAGACCTGGCAGGGCAGAAAGGCCACTGCTCTCGCCGCCCTGCTGCCTCCCGAATCACCCCATCCCACCACCACTGACGGATTGGTTGTGATAATCAGTGGCGTCCGCGACCTGGAACTCCTCTCCGACCGCGAGATCCATCAACTTATCCTCCCCCTGACACCGGAGATGGTAAAAGCGGTTGGGAAAATACAATTCACCTCTCCGGACTGGCAACAGCGCATCATCTGGGATATCCCGGCGATTATCTTCGAAGACGAGTGGCAGGGGGTCAAAACAGCGATCAAACAACTGAACAAAGGAGGATTTATCGGCTTTAGGATCAACAACCTCAGTCATTTCCATTTTTTTGAGGCGGCCTGCGACGTCAAGCTCACAGCTGGCCCCTGGCTCTATTGCCTCAACAGCCAGACCGCCCTCTCCTTGGCAGAACTTGGCGCACAACGGTACACGACCAGCATTGAAGACGACAGAGACAACATCCAAGAACTTATCACCAAAGCGCTACCCATCCCGGCGATGATCCCGGCCTACGGACCAATAGCCCTGGTTACCTCCCGGATTCCCCTTCGTGGCATCCGCTCAACAGGAGGCCTTGAGAGTGACAGCGGTGACGCGATACGAATTGACTGCACCAGTGGCCTCACCGTTGCTTACGCCGACCATGATTTTTCTTTACTAGGGAAGTTACATGAACTCAAAGCGCTGGGCAGCAGCTCGTTCGTAATCGATTTAAGCAGCAGCGGTGCCCTCAGTCATAAAGGACAGAAAGTTCTCGCCTCTGCAAAAACCGACCATCCGATAGAAGGAACAACCCTCTTTAATTACGAACGGGGATTGGTGTAGCAGGAGTTATTCTGCCAATTACTTGACGAACTGCTCAACAAAGGTGGCAATAATTGCTTCTGCCTCATCGGCTGTGACGTAGGGAAAGAGGGTAATCTGCCGATTCCCTGAGATCATGGCCGAAAGCCGCCTACCTATTCCCTTACGGTACAAACAGCAGATATCCTTACCCATAGCCTGGGCTGTGGCAATTTCAAACCCCACCCCCAGCGAAGGCGTACTCACTTCAGCCACGACAAGATCAGCGACAGAAAGCCACTGCATATCACGGCCAAAGATCGCCTCCTCGCTCATATCCTGTTCCTCTGCCAGCAGCGCGGCATCACCGACATGTTCCGTCAGCACCGTCCCGTAACGCTTCAGATAGCCGATCAAACGGGCGTACAGTTCACCATCATCACGACCCCCTCGGATCGAACCCGCAAAATATATCTTGATTCCCACTGGCAAACGCTCACCAACTCAGATGTAACAGACTCACAATAAGATACGCTTAGCTGCAACGCGATCAGACGTGAAACTTATACGATATATTGACCCTGGCGCGGTAGGTTGCCACCACCTCGCCCTCTATGGTCATATCGAGTTCTTTAACGGTGGCGACTCGCAAGTCACTGTACTTTTTCCTTGCAATTTCAATGGCGTTTTTAGCTGCTTCTTCCCAGGAAACTTTACTGGTTCCAACAAATTCAACTATCTGATAGACGCTTTGGGGCATGGCTGACTCCTCCGTTTTAGTAGTAAGGGCTCTCGGGCAAAAATTGACTCTATCGATTCAAGAAATTTTCAACTAACCTTCAAAGAAGATTTCCAATCCGGCTCTAAAAAAACCGTCCCCTTCGGCTCCGCTCTGGGAACGTCCTCTCCCTTCCGGCGATACACCTCAATGGTGTACGATTCCGGATCTACGGCCACCTCCCTGCTGACCACTGTAAAATCCTGTTCGAATGTCGGGAAAACAGTATCTCCCTCCACCTCCCGAGAGATAGTGGTCAGGATTACGGTGTCGGTGAGCGGCAGGGCCTGAACGAAGATCTGCTCCCCCCCGATAACGAAGACCTTGACCGTATCACGGCACAAGTCCAAGGCCTCATCAAGACTATTTGCCGTCTCACACCCTGCGACATGATACCCGACCTGTCGGGTGATTATGATATTACGCCGACCAGGCAGCGCCCTGCCGATGGAGTCATAGGTCTTGCGACCCATAATCAACGGCCACCCCCAGGTAGTGTCTCTGAAACGAAGCTGTTCTCCCGGCAGATGCCAAGGGATGGTTCCATGCTGACCAATCACCCGATTAGCGGCCATAGCAACAATGATGATTATCTCCACACCTTCATCCTCCTGTCAGAAGCGTTAAGAATGGGAAGGTTTACGCTTGCCAAACCCCGTGTCACTCCTTATAGTAGCGTCGTAAGCAATCACAGGACACCCCATCTGCTTTGTCATGGGGCTGCTCACATACCAAAGTATAGCTCGCAGCCCCATTTCGCGCATCTGGGGTACCCTGCAATCGCTTACAGTTCTGAGGCAGAGCACAGTTTCTATAGTTTTCACCCCCGTGATCACTTACGTAGCGTCACTATTCAATCGTCCTTGCTGCAGCCCTATCATCACTTTAGCACAGGACTTACCTCCCGACATAACCATTCTACCAATACTTCTGAATTTACATCATGGATTACTACAAAATACTGGGCGTTGACAAGTCCGCCACCAAGGACGACCTCAAAAAGGCATACCGCAAGCTTGCCCTCAAATACCATCCCGACCGAACCAAAGGCGACCTGAAGTCCGAGGAGAAATTCAAACAGATCAACGAAGCATACGCCGTTCTCTCTGATCCGGAAAAACGGCAGCAATACGATACGTTCGGCTCCGACACCTTTCAGAAACGCTACTCCCAGGAAGACATCTTTCGCGGAGCAGACTTAAACTCAATCTTCAGAGAATTTGGCATCAACCTTGGTGGCGGACGTACCAGAGGCGGCCCTCAATTTGAAAGCTTTTTCAGCCAGGGCGGCATGGGCGGTAGCAATCCTTTCCAGTCCCATCAAGGATTCGGCTCCCGACAGGCTCAACCGATCAAGGGCCAGGATATGACGATGGAATTGGCCATCACCCTAGCCGAAGTCTTAACTGGCTCAGAAAAAACCATTGCCCTGGGCCGAGGCGTCAATGCCGATAAAGTCTCAGTAAAAATTCCCGCCGGTATTGAGTCCGGCAAAAAGCTCCGCGTTACAGGCAAAGGCGGGGCCTCTCCCCAAGGCGGACCATCGGGCGATCTCTTTCTGATCATCAACATCCAACCAGATCCCAACTTCAGCCGGGATGGCAATGACTTGATCCTGGAAAAGCTCATCCCCTTCTCATCGGCCATCCTGGGAGACAATATTGCTGTACCCACCCCGGAAGGTAAGACCTTGAAGGTCAAAGTTCCCCATGGCATTCAACCCCAGGCAAAACTCCGCCTCAAGGGTCACGGCCTGCCCTCCGGTCCTCATGGACCTCGCGGCGATCTCCTGATCCGCTTCCTGGTCGAAATCCCCTCAAAACTCACCCCTGTCCAGAAAGAACTGATCCAACAGCTTCAGAACGAAGGGCTATAACCACCTCTTAAATCGAGAGACTCGGACAGATATAGTATCCGAGTCTCCAACTCCACTGACTAGAGACTTGCCCCGGTAATCCGCTCCAACGCCTCAATGTAGCGAGCCCTGGTCTTGGCAACTATCTCCTCAGGCAGCGGCGGAGGTGGTGGTGATTGCGGCCAATCCAGTGACAGCAGATAATCCCGCAGAAACTGCTTATCAAAACTCGCCTGACCTCTACCGATAGCGTAATCATCTACCGGCCAGAACCTCGATGAATCCGGAGTCAACACCTCATCGATCAGGATAAGTTCACCATCACACCATCCCAGTTCAAATTTTGTATCAGCAATGATAATTCCACGCTGCCGGGCATAATCTGCCGCTTTTTCATACAGACGCACACTGATGTCTGCAATCTTGTCGGTTTCAGCCACACCAATGATTTCCCGCATCTGCTCAATCGAGATATTTTCGTCGTGAGCACCTAGTTCCGCCTTAGTCGATGGCGTAAACAGGGTCTGAGGAAACTTCTCCGACTCCTGAAGCCCAGTTGGCAACGAAAAGCCACATACCACCGGATTTCTTTTATACGCCTTCCAGAACGAACCAGAGATATACCCCCTGACAATACACTCAACCGTCAACGGTTTAGCCTTGCGCACAACCATGCTGCGTCCTGCCAATTGCTCCCGGTACGGGGCACAGATTGCCGGATATTGATTAACATCGGCCGTCAGCAGATGATTGGGCACGATATCTTTGAGGTAGTCAAACCAGAACAGAGAGAGCTTGGTCAATACCGCTCCCTTCGAAGGAATGGGATCATTCATCACAACATCAAAGGCCGAAATTCGGTCTGTGGCAACCATGAGCAAACAATCGCCCAAGTCGTACAGATCACGAACTTTACCCCGATGGACCAAGGTGAGTTCCGGAAAATTGGTTTCAGTGACTGGAGTGTTCATTGTTAGTTCTTCCTTATTATGATTAAAAATAAAGTAACGGATCAAGAATTAAGAGATAAACTCCAGCCGCTACATAGTCTCTCGGTAAATGGAAAACGGTCCGCAACTCTGGCAGACCGGCATGACTTCGACCCGATTGATATTGACATGGGGCGGTTGAGTCGCCAGCCAATATACAATCCCCGCAATGTCCTTGCCGGTCAAAGGCTCTGTCCCCTGATAGGCTGCTGCCGCCTTTTCCGCATCTCCTCCAAAACGAATCACCGAGAATTCAGTCTCGGCCAGACCAGGTTCAATATTGGAGACCCTGATTCGAGTGCCAAGCAGATCGGTGCGCAGGTTATGGGAGAACTGCTTGACAAAGGCCTTGGTGGCGCCATAGACGTTGCCCCCGGCATAGGGCCAGTTACCGGCAACCGAACCCATATTTATTATATGTCCCTTGTTTCTCGCCACCATGCCGGGAAGAAGAAACCTCGTGCAGTAGACAAGTCCCTTAATATTAGTGTCGATCATCGCCTCCCACTGATCAAGATCAGCCTCGTGAGCTGGCCCAAGCCCCAAAGCCAAACCGGCGTTATTCACCAGGACATCAACCGCCTGGAACTCCGGTGGCAAAGCGGCGATATCTCGCCTCACCGCTTCCCGGTCTCGGATATCCTGCTCAATGATATGGCAATCAACCGGCAGCTCTGCCTGCAAAACACGAAGACGCTCACCTCGTCTTCCCGTGAGAACAAGCCGCCAACCATGGCTGGCAAAAAGCCTGGCGCTGGCATCACCGAAACCTGATGTCGCTCCGGTAATAAACGCTGTCTGCTTCATGGCATCACCTCAGCTCCGCTGAAACCACTTCTCGATATCATATTTTGAAAACCGTTTCACCACCGGTCGACCATGAGGACAGTGAGAGAATATCCCGGCGAGATGCATCTGGTCAAGTAGATGCTGTACTTCTCGATCAACCAGTCGGTGCCCAGCCTTGATCGCTGCCTTGCACGCCATCCCGGCAAGAATTTCTTCCAGCCGTCCCGATCCGTGGCCTGAAACCGACACCTCAACATAACGGCCTAGAATCCCGCGAAAAATTTCAACAGGAGACAGATGGCCCAGGGCCGCCGGCACCGCCTTGACCACTACAGTATCACCGCCGAAGGACTGAACATCCAGTCCCAGTCGCAAAAATTCAGCCCCATATTCATCAAGAGCCTGAATCTCTGCCGGAACCAGCTCAATCATGGCTGGGAACATCAGAATCTGACTAGGCATCGTCGAGGCGGCATAATGCCGTTTCATCTCCTCAAAGATCAGCCGCTCCTGAACTGCATGCTGGTCAATGGCAATCAGACCATCCTCGACCTCACACAGAAGATAGGTGCCGAGAAGCTGACCAAGATACCGCACCGGAGGCCTGACCTCATCGGCATCGACAGTGTGGCCAAGAACGCCCCTCTCCTCATCTTGTCCCGGCATTGGCGGCTCGCAGAGAGGAGCAGACGGCTGCTCCCCCTGCAACTCCGTCTCGAATTTAACCGAACTGCTCACCCCAAACGGCAAGGGCTGAGGCTCACAGGCCTCAAAAAGCGCTCCTCCCTCCTCTGGTACCCAGGCGGACTCAACCACCCCCATCGCCACAGGAGCTTGGAGTTGATCACTCCTCGTTAACGGCAGCTCCTCGCGTCGAAAGTCTCCATCCGGGGGGACACCTCCTCTGTCAGCGCCAAGAGTCTTCGGTGCCTGAAACAAGAGCCCAGCCTGCACATCCTTCCTCGGCTGGCCAAAGATCTCTCCTTTTAACCGTTCCTGGTAGGCTTCCATGCTCTGCCACACCGCCGCCACAATCTTGTTGTGGACCAGATTCCCTTCGCTGAAACGGACTTCCTGCTTAGTCGGGTGGACATTGACATCTACCGCCTCCGGTGGCAACGTGACATGAATCACTCCGGCCGGGCGACCACCCTTCATCAAAAACCCTTGCATCCCCTCAGCTACGGCGTGGGTGATCATCCGATCTTTAATATAACGACCATTGACAAAGGTCCACAGCCTACCGGCCCGCCCACCAGCCAACCCTGGCGGCACCAAATGCCCTGCGACCTGAATATCAGTTCGAGCATTCACTTCGCTGCCAACAAGAGCAATAAGTCCGGGGCACTCCCCCAGCACCTGCCTGACGCGTCGTTCCGGCAACTCATCCCCCGCAGGCAAATCGATCACATCTCGGCCATTCACCTGATACTTAAATCCAGTCTGATAACGAACCAGGGCATAGGAACGGATCACCTCGTCGATATGAGCAAGTTCGGTGTTGGCAGACTTTAAAAATTTTCGGCGTGCAGGGACATTGGCGAAGAGATCGGCAACCTCAATCACTGTCCCTTGAGCACAGCCCATCTCATGTACCGCATAAACGGACCCAAAACGGACATCGACCCGACAACCCAAAACCGCATCTGCCGTTCTGGTGGTGATCGAGACTCTGGCAACTGAAGCGATACTGGGGATAGCCTCACCCCGAAAACCTAAGGTCTGAAGCCGGACCAAGTCATCGGAAGACCGCAATTTACTGGTCGCATGCCGCTCCAGGCACAACAAGGCATCGTCAGAATCCATACCGCTGCCATTATCAATAATCCGCACCATCCTGGTGCCTGCCCCTTCAACCTGGATCGAAATCTGGGTCGCCCCGGCATCAATCGCATTCTCCACCAACTCCTTGACCACCGAGGCCGGACGTTCCACAACCTCGCCCGCGGCAATCTGGTTGGCCAGGTTTTCTGTCAGAATTCTAATCCGGGACATTGGTAATGATCACCAGGCACAGTTACTGGACAGACTTTGTATCTTCCAAGAACAAGAGAATATTGTCTTTAATCCAATGATCGTCCCACCACTCGACGGGAGTGACAAAAACCCCGTTAACCAACATGGAAAAATGGAGATGATCGCCACCAGCCATACCCGAGGTCCCTGAGAGACCAATCAGATCACCGGTCTTGACCATATCTCCGACTTTGCTCCGAATATCACTTAAGTGTCCGTACAGGCTAAAAAGCCCCTGGCCATGGTCAATGATGATCATATTCCCGTAAATTCCCAGATAATCGGCATAAACCACCTTGCCATTATTCGCCGCCAAAATATCAGACTGTTGACGGTCGGCCAAGTCAACTCCAAGATGAACTTGTGAATCTACCTGTTTGTCCTGATAGGTATAGGTCCGGTAATTGGCAAAACCTGCCATGGGGGCGCTCTCCATACGTAAAAAGCGTCCCTCCCAATGACGAATGGCATCAGTATGACGACACACCTCTACGATCGTCTCGGTGTTGCGTTTCCTGACTTCATTATTAATAAAAAGATATTGTTCAATGGGGGTTCCTTTCATCTCTGGATAGTGCTCGGCAAACTCAGGGAGCTTGGCATTAAGAAAACCATCAGTCACCGCGATATTCCCCACACTCTTACGAACCGAACGAAAACGGAGCGACAGAGTTTGCATGGTCTGGTTGCCGGCGCCGTCCTTGGCATAAACCTTTGCCTCTTTAATAGACTCAGCGTCATAAGGAAGTGCAACAAATGCGGCAGACACCCCATCCTTACGCGTCGGGACCGAAAAACCCGGGTGAGTGATCCCGTCAATAACAACACCATGATCGAAAATCTCTTCATTTGCCCCATAGACAATGACACCAGAACCACCGGGCTTGATCCCGTTAGGAATACCGACCACCCGAATCCTGGGGGGCTTGGTATCGAACTCAGTCGAAAAAACCTCCTGAGTCAAGTTGCCCCGAGCCCACTGCCACCAAGAGAGATCGTGGACTGTGACCACTAGTTCGGCCGGGCCATCGCTCACCCCCAAGGCCTCGGTATCAACTTCAATGGTCTCCTGCAAGGAGGGCACTCCTCGGCTTAACACACTAGCACGTCCGAGTTGACGCTCAACCACAAGCGCCTCCTTCTTTCCCTGCCGGATAACAACTCTTACCTCACGCAGACCACTCCGCTGATCGCTGACCGTTACGACAACCTTCGATTTCTGACCAAGATGCTTCACCTCGGTTTCAAGTTTGACAGTCGGTCGTTCCCACTCAAAAAGGCGAATTCCGACAAATACCATCAAAAACAAAACAAAAATCGCAACGGCCAACGGGACAACCCACCCAATCTTGACACGCCCGGCACTCTTAACCTTACCCCTTATTCTTCGCTCACTCGGATCACCCACACCAACCTCCTTAAATCCTTACGTCCCGCTCCTGCGGAAACCATTTCATCATTACCAATCGCCCATAAAAGGGACTCGGATCTTACCATGTTCAGCGTGAAAATTACAGGGAGAAACTCGACACAACTGAATTAGAGGTACATAAACCCCACCTCGATTATGCCCTGCGTGACAATAACGGACATTGCAAACCAGGGTCTTACCGTGGCAGAGTCTTGACAGTAACTCAATCTAACTCTATATCATCACCCATGGAAACATTTGATGTGATCATCATCGGCGCCGGCCCCGGAGGCCTCCGCTGTGCAACCGTTCTCGCCAGTCACGGCCTAACCGTACTCGTTCTTGAACGAAAAGAGACCATCGGCACAAAAATCTGTGCCGGCGGAATCCCCTACCACGCCTTGCGCGAACTGAACATTCCCACCGAACTCCATGAAGCAAATTTTTCGGATCAGCTGGTCATAACCCCTTGGCAGCAGGCACGGCTCCGCTTTGCCGAACCAATAATAACCACCGTCAACCGCGAACGTCTTGGTGCCTGGCAGGCAGCAGAGGCGCGCCTGGCAGGAGTCACGATCCGCAAGAATACCACTGCGCTCTCGATCAATAACTACTTTATTAATACCACCTCGGGACGGGTTACCTTCCGTCGTGCCCTGGTCGGGGCAGACGGCAGCGCATCAATGGTACGCCGGCATTTACGCATAGGGACTAGCCAGATAGGAGCTGGCATCAACTATCAAATCCCCGGCCAATGGCCGGACATGGAGTGGCACCTTGATAAAATGCGCTTTGCCAGCGGCTACGCCTGGATTTTTCCCCACCGCGATACCACCTCGATCGGGGCCTACGCTGACCGCAACGACCTCTCCGCCGCCACTCTCAACAACCGGTTGCTGGCCTGGGCCAAGGACCATGATATCAACCTTAATGGCCTCCAGGCACAAGCTGCAACTATCAACTTTGATTACCGGGGTTGGAACTTCAATCCCATCTTTTTGGTTGGCGATGCCGCAGGACTGGCATCCGGCTTCACCGGTGAGGGCATTTATCCTGCCATCCTCTCCGGGGAAACGGTGGCACAGGCCATCGTAAACCCGAAGCGCCAGCCGGCCAGACTCAACCAACTGCTTGCGCGGCAACAGACCCACAACCGCCTGCAAAAGTTCTATACCGGCAATAAAGTGGTTTGCCAAATTAGCCTGGAGATGCTAGTCTTAGCGCTTCGGATGAAACTGATAGGGTTTGATGTTCTAGAAATGTATTAGCCCCCACGCGCCTTCCCCCAACACCAAGAAGAAGGCAATAACCTAGGGATTGCAGCACAAGGTAACTCCAATGAAATATGACAAAAACAAAACATGGTTATACAATTCGCTGTTTCTTCTCGGAGGGGCGGGAATCCTTCTTTTTCTCTGGAACGCCCCTGCCGAAAAAACACACAAACTTCCAGTGGATGACATCCACCTGAAATTTCAACGCATGGAAAAAAAGGCGGCTGAAAAATTCTGCGAAGAGTGCCATAACCCTCAAGGTGTCGCCCCCCTGCCAGAAAAACATCCCCCCAAGTACCGATGCCTTTTCTGTCATAAGCAACAAAAAAAGTAATCGGCATGCTTTGCCGTTCATACTTCCATAACAGATTAAAGAAACCAACTCCTTCCATATATGCGTGTATTCAGGTTACAACATATCTCGGCAATCCCACCAGGGTAACATATGCCAAGCGCTACTGTAACCCAGACAATCCATCTGCCTACCCTGGAAGCCACGGCCCGCTTGGGCCACAGCCTGGGTGAAAGCGCCGAACCCGGCGCCATCATCACCCTCGCAGGCGACTTGGGGGCCGGAAAAACCACCCTGACTCAATCGATTGGCAAAGGACTCGCAGTGCCTGACGACTGCTATATTACCAGCCCCACCTTCAGCCTACTCCATGAATATCCGGGGCGAATCCCCCTCTACCATATGGACCTGTACCGCCTGAGTTGCCAGGAAATCATTGATCTTGGCTTTGAAGATTATCTCTACGGAGAGGGCCTGTCGGTCGTGGAGTGGCCGGACCGACTGAATGAAATAATGCCGCGTGACCGCCTGGAAATCACCCTTGAATTTACTTCAGAGACAACGCGTACGGCGCACCTTACCTGGCATGGCAAGATGAAATCACGAGCTACAGCTTTCGATATAACCGAATAAACCGAAATGGCCTGAACATACACTCTAACAAAAAAGATCTCTCCGACAACGACGAGGTCCAAACTCTTTACCTGTACAGAGTCAATTCCTGCCATTTCACACCTCACTTTTCATGGACTGATGAATTTAATACTTGTAATCCTGTCAGCAATTTCCTACAAAATAAGAATAAGAAAAATCATTTTTTAACACTCAACACCTGGGAGGGAGATTCTTTTATGCGCAGAGTTCTTTTATTAGCTTTATCCATGCTTCTCACAGTCGGCGCAGGCCCGCTACTGGCCTCAACCGCCGCCACTGAGACCTTGAACCTGACCGCCCATGGCGTAGGAATCGCCTCGCTAGTCATCTTCGTTGTTGCTTATCTGCTAGTCATGGCTGAAGAATTTACCCATATGCGTAAATCAAAACCGGTCCTCCTGGCCGCCGGTCTGATCTGGGGGATGATCGCCTACATCTATTCCACCCACGGTTTCAACCACGCAGCTGAGATTGCGGTGCGTCACAACATCCTTGAGTATGCCGAACTCTTTCTCTTTCTCTTAGTCGCCATGACGTACATCAACGCCATGGAAGAGCGGCTGGTCTTTGAGACTTTACGCGCCAGACTGGTCAGCGCCGGCTATTCGTTCAGGAAACTCTTCTGGATCACCGGCCTGCTCGCCTTTTTCATCTCGCCCGTGGCCGACAATCTCACCACCGCTCTGCTGATGTGCGCCGTGGTCATGGCCATTGCCCGGGACAACCCAAAATTTGTGGGTTTAGCCAGTATCAACATAGTCATTGCCGCCAATGCCGGCGGGGCCTTCAGTCCTTTTGGAGACATCACCACCCTCATGGTCTGGCAAAAAGGCATCGTTTCCTTCTGGACTTTTTTCACCCTCTTCATTCCTGCCGCCGTCAACTGGCTCATTCCCGCTCTGATCATGAGCTTTGCGGTCCCTAACATTCACCCGACTCCTAACGATCAAGTCGTCACCATCAAGCGGGGTGGCCTTGTTGTCATTGCCCTTTTTCTTGCCACCATCGTCACCGCTGTCTGTTTCCACAACTTTTTACATCTCCCACCCATGCTTGGCATGATGACCGGCCTCTCCTATCTCAAATTGTTTGGCTTTTATCTCAAAAAGACCCACAAGAAAGAAGGGGAACAACGAAAAAGACGAAAGGGTGATGCCGACGAAGAACTTGGTGACACGGTGGCTTTTGATGTCTTCAGATCTATCGCCCGAGCAGAATGGGACACCCTGATGTTCTTTTACGGTGTTATCCTCTGTGTCGGCGGACTTGGCTTTATCGGCTACCTTGGCATGGCCTCACACACCATGTACACCGGCTGGGGTGCGACGTATGCCAATATCATGGTCGGCATCTTATCCGCCATTGTCGATAACATCCCCGTAATGTTTGCCGTATTGACTATGAAACCTGAGATGTCTCAAGGCCAGTGGCTTCTAGTTACATTAACCGCGGGCGTCGGCGGCAGTATGCTCTCCATCGGTTCCGCCGCTGGTGTGGCCCTGATGGGACAGGCTCGAGGCATGTACACCTTTTTTGGTCATCTTAAATGGACCCCGGTGATTGCCCTTGGATACGCAGCCAGCATCTACGTCCACTTTCTTGTCAATGCCAGCCGCTTTTAATGGAAGAGGTCTCCGATAGGCTTCTAATAAGCCCTAGAGGCCATCAGAATATTAAGAATAAATGTAACTACTCAGCTTCCCAACCGGGATGCCGCCGGTATTTATTATGAAAGATACAAATCGTCAGAAAATGTATCGATTTCATTTAGATATAGATATCGATAAATGATTTGTAACTTAAGAAGGTTGTCGGATTACGGTTGACAGTTGACGGTGATTAAGGTCCTGCCAATGGCTGAGGACACACTGACATTGAGTATCATGCGATGATCTATGACTAACCATGATTCTTTTAACCGTAAACCGACAACTGACTACCGTTAACCTGTGTGGTTACTAACAAATAACCGGCATTATGCCACAGCAGCGGGAACCCAAAAAGCGTGACAACTAACTACCTCCCTTCAAACTTCTAGATAACGGATTAAGAAAGATGGATATCGCTACCGTCATAGGTGTTGTCTTTGGCTCCGTAATCCTGGCAGCGGCTATCGTGCTGGGAGGAAAAGTCAGTCTCTTTATTGACATCCCCTCAATTTTCATTGTTGGAGGGGGCATCATTGCCACTGCCTTTATCCGCTTCAGCATGTCCGATGTCATCAATGCGGTCAAAGTATCTCTCAATGCCTTTTTCATTAAGGCGAGCATTCCCCACGAAGTAATCAAGGAAATCATCAACCTCGCCAATATCGCTCGAAAGAATGGCATCATTGTTCTCGAAAAGGAGCCCATCAAAGATCCTTTTCTGAAAAAAGCGATCATGTACTGCGTGGACGGACACGACGCGGATTTCATCGAAGAAGTGTTACGAAAAGAGGTGAACCTGGCGATGGAACGCCATGAGGTCGGGGTGTCTCTGTTTAAAAGCATGGGTGATTCAGGCCCGGCGTTTGGCATGATCGGCACCCTGGTCGGATTGGTGCAGATGCTGGCCAACATGAGCGATGCCGCCTCTGTTGGCCCGGCCATGGCGGTTGCCCTGCTGACCACCATGTACGGCGCAGTAGCGGCAAACCTGTTCTTCATCCCCCTTGGTGACAAACTCGGTCTTCGCAGTCAAGAGGAGGAGCGAACCGGCAAACTCATTATTGAAGGTGTTCTTGGGATTCAAAAAGGCCTGAATCCAAGACTGATGGAGGAATTTCTGGAAACCTTTCTCCCCCCCAAAGATCGCAAGTCAGGCGAGAAGTAGTTGATAATTCTTGGTGAGATAAGGAGATAGTAATGGCTGAAGATCCACCAAAACAAAAAAAATGCCCGGCAGGTGCGCCCCTCTGGATGTGCACCTTTGCCGACATGATGTCGCTGTTGCTGTGCTTTTTCATCATCCTTCTCTCCTTCTCCAACATGGATGAGCCCAGTTTTGTAAAACTGAGCGGAACCATGAAAGATGCTTTCGGAGCACAGAAAAAAAAGCAGATCACAGAAAGTTCCGGCGAGTTGATGATTTCTCCTAGTTTCGAGTCAGTTCCCTTTGATCCACGAATAGAACTTGAGGAAATTATTGAACAATTTGCTCCAGCCAACCAGGTTGAACTTGCCGAGACCTCCGAAGGCATGGTCATCCGGATTAAGGAACAACTGGCGTTTGATTCCGGCAAGGCCGAGATCAAACCGCAGTTTGTCGAGCTTTTGGACAAGATTGGTAAATTTGTTCTCACTTCAGAAGCCGAGACCAAAGTGAACGGCCATACCGACAACGTCATCCCCCAGGCAAACACCGGCTTTAAAAACAACTGGGAACTCTCTTCTGCGCGGGCTGTGACTGTGGTTGAGTACTGGCAAAAGAAATTTACCATCCCTTCGGGGCAACTTATTGCAGCAGGGCTTGCTGATGGCAAACCCATTATCAGCAACATAACAGAAGAGGGAAGAGCAAAAAACCGGCGGGTGGAATTTATCATCAAGCTCGCCAAGGATGGCAAGGCTTTTTCCGGAATCGAAGAACTTACGAAATAACACTCCAGCACTATGTAACCATAGCGCCACATACCACAGCTGAGCGGGTAGTTACTTTTTGTATTTAATGGATAGGATGGAGTCGCATGTACGAGGCTGTAAATCGCAGAAAATCGGTTCGTTTCACAGACAGAGTACTCTTGTCCGTCAATCCCGTGCCCCCAGAAAAGCTTCAAACCATCACTGAAGATTTTCATAACGGGATTTCGGTATACAGCCAGGAAGAACTTGTGGAAATCCAGATGTTTATTGGCGCCCAGAGTTCACTGGCCAAGCTGCGGGAAAAAAACGAAGATCTCGCCGATTTTTTGCAACACCTTGACAACAAGATGAGCCTGCTGCTACGCCAATTTCAATCTAACAAGAGCCCACTGGATGACCTGATCATGCAGAAAGCCAACCTCAGCGCCGACGGTATCGCATACAACAGCGTAACACCTGCCAAGATCGGCGACACCCTGGAAATCCATATTGTGTTCCTTCCAGGCTATAGTTATGTCTACTGCTTCGGCAAGGTGGTATCCTGCAATACCATTGCAGTCGATGAAACAGAGAATAACAATCAATACAAGATTGCCCTCGAATACACACTACTCATGGAAGATGATCGAGAAAAAATCATCCAGCACAATTTCAAGCAGCAAAACCTGGCGTTACGTAACCGACGATTGACCTCCTGATCCGTAAACGTTCCGCAGCACTGTGAACGTTTACAGTTCCGGGGTTACCTGTAGTTTCGGTGCCCCAGGTGAACGGTCACCCTGATCCCAACACGCATCGATTATTCGATACGACATAACTACACAGGTGAACGGTAATCAGTTATCGGTTTACGGTTAAAAGAATCATGGTTTGTCATAAATCATCGCATGATACTCAATGTCAGTGTGTTCTCAACCATTGGCAGGACCCAATCACCGTCAACTGTCAACCGTAAACCGACAACCTGAGCAGTTACGATACGACAATCTATACTCGATCAAACCATCCACAAAAAAAGGCCCGGAGTTTTTGCTCCTGGCCTTTTTTTGTGGGTATAAAAAATCCACCCGGTTATCAATAGCGACAAATAATTTCACCGCCAGGGGAATTATTAAATCATCAATTCCCCATGACGATTACAGGCTTGAGGTCTTGTCAGTAGTGCCGCCAGGCGCGGGTTTTTGCTCCATATTGCCGCATCGAGGACCACACCCAGCCTTATCGCAACCAGGTTTTACCCCATCGCATCCGTCACAGAAAGCAGCAGCCTTTTCCTGCTGCTCTGGGGTCAGCAGAGCAAAAATCTGGCCTTTAATCCGAATCCGGGAAACCATCATCTCACCCATCAACCGCCCCTGTTCCTCGGCTAAGCCAGCAATTTTGGCCTCATCCATCTCACCGCTACGCGATGCTTCCATGAGCTGCCGCTTGCCTTCGGCAATCTTTTCCATCAACGGGCCATGATTCTCTTGCTCCGCTGTCACCACTGCCTCAATCTCCTGACGCTGACTCTCGCTCAACTCAAGAGCATCGGCCATCCTACCAAAGTGTTCTAAACAGCCACCCTCTTCTCTACAATTCATTTGAGTACGGCACCCATGTTTCTCGGCCTCAAGCTGCTGATTACGGCATCCCATACCCATAGGCCCGGCCTGAACTGAATATCCTCCCGCTAACAATGCTGCCAGTACCGCGCTTACTGCAATAATCTTTCGTTTCATGATTCTTTCTCCTTATTGTGAAAAATCTTAAATTACAGGGAACACCCCCGCTCACTACCCTCTACTTAAACTAGCTCATCAGCTTACGTAAGTAACCTCACAGCAAGTATAGCCTCGATTTCCGTCATCAATAAGTCACTCACTGTACCCACCGAACATTTCATTTAATTCTCCTCCAGTTGGATGGAATGTCTGTTCACCCCTTGTAACAGACACGATACCAGAACAATGTGAACAAATTAGGGAGGAAATAAGGAAATAAAACTCTCGAGAGAAAAAACACTGCCTTGAATAAGAGGCTATGCTAAAAATCAAGTAATCACTCAGTAAACTCAATACCCATAGCTCACTGGAACCAAATAATTCTAATGTAGTTGATCCCAGACATCGCATACAAGGCGCCCCCATGAAGATTGGAATAAGCCATCGCCTATTTTTGGCAATCTTAGCAGCAGCAGCCCTCTCGGTCACCGCCATGTTTGGCATCATGCAATGGAGCATTGATCGGGGATTCCTACGCTATGTCAACAACCTGGAGCAGATGCAACTCAACCTGATTGCCGACGAACTGGAAGCAGATTACGCCCAAGAAGGTTCCTGGGATTTTGTGCGCAACGACCGCGGTTACTGGCGTAGGCTGCTGATGACAACCATGCCGACCCTGGAGTGCCCCCCGCAAGGCCCACCGCCACCGTCCCAAAATCCAATCCTGGGTCAGGACTGCGCCATTGACCGTCACCATGGCAGTCCCTCGATGCAGGAGAGCCGTCACTTTGTCATGCGCCTGCTGGTTCGCGACACCCTCAAAAACACTCTGATTGGTCCTAATCTGATTCCCCCTCAAACCATTCTCCTCCCCTTGCACTTCCAAGGAAAGACCATCGGGCATCTCGGGTTGCTCCCCTTAGCCGATCTCACTGAGACCCAAGAACTCCGTTTCCTCAAAGAGCAAAAGCTCACTCTTGGCCTGGTGGCCCTGACCGTGGTATTAGTGGCGGCAGCACTTGCCTTCCCGCTGGCTGGCCGCCTGGTTCGACCCATCAAAACACTTACCCTTGCCGCCAGAAAGATGGCGGCCGGAGAGTTCACCACCCGGGTTGAAGTCACCTCATCTGACGAACTTGGCCAGCTCGCCCAAGACTTCAACCTCCTCGCCCTGACCCTTGATAAAAATGAAAAAACCCGGAGACAGTGGGTAGCGGACATCTCCCATGAGTTGAGAACACCGCTTGCCGTCCTGCGGGCTGAGATTGAAGCGCTTCAGGATGGTGTCCGCCCCACCACCCAAGACTCCATCCGCTCCCTGCACGGAGAAGTCCTGCGCCTAAATCGGCTGGTTGACGACCTCTATCAATTGTCATTGTCGGACCTAGGCGGACTCACGTATCGCAAAGAGCCAGTAAACCTTGCAGACATCGTCCACGATGCCCTATCCGTCTACCGGTTCAAATTTAACGATAAAGGCATTACGCTCACCCCCCTGCCGTCCATCAATCAAAAAATACGCGTGTTTGGCGACCCGGAACGACTGCAACAACTGTTCGCCAACCTCCTAGACAATAGCGTAAAATATACCGACAGCGGTGGCTCCCTTGCTATCAGCCTGACTCAGCAAGACGGCAAAGCGGTGATCGACTTTCAAGACAGCGCCCCGGGGGTATCGGAGTCAAAACTTGACCGACTCTTCGAAAGACTCTACCGGGTCGAATCATCTCGTAACCGCAAAGAGGGAGGCGCAGGCTTAGGGCTTGCCATCTGCAAAAATATTGTTGAAGGCCATGCCGGAGCCATCACCGCACAACCATCACCTCTTGGCGGGGTGTGGATCAGAATAACGCTGCCTTTAGGAGGTTTTTCATGACGAAAAACACCATACTGATCGTCGAGGATGAAGAAAAACTTGCTTCCGTTGTCGGCGACTATCTACGCCAAGCCGGATTCGATCCACACTGGATCACCAACGGCTTAGCCGTCGTAGAGTGGGTCAGGGAGCACCTGCCAACACTTATTCTGCTCGATCTGATGCTACCAGGACGGGACGGGATGGAGATCTGCAAAGAGATCAGAACGTTCTCCACCGTACCCATTATCATGGTCACAGCCAGAGTCGAGGAGATCGACCGGCTCCTCGGCTTTGAATTCGGCGCTGACGACTATATCTGTAAACCCTTCAGCCCCAGAGAATTAGTGGCCCGAGTCAAGGCTATACTGCGCCGGGAAAATCAAGGCCAGACCAAATCACCTTCAGGCCTGATCTTAGACGAAACCCGTTATCTGGCCACTGTCAACGGCCAAGCGCTCGATCTTACTGCCGTCGAATTCCGGCTCCTGCAGATCCTCGTTGCCAGCCCAGGAAGGATCTTCGGTCGCCAACAACTCATGGATCGAATCTACCAAGACCAACGAATCGTCAGCGACCGTACCATCGACAGCCACATCAAAAAACTCCGCAAGAAGATTGCTGCCGTGTTGTCCGGTCAGGAGATCATCCACTCCGTCTATGGCGTTGGTTACAAGTATGAACAGGACAGTGATTGATTACTTGCGGACACTGCTGTTATTGGTCTTCCGGAAAGTAATTGACTTCCATATCTACTCCGACTACCTTTTTTTTTACAATTTACTCGACCAAGCACTACCTGCCCAGAAGCTGATGCCAAAGGGCTGAACCTGAACCAGACAGCCTTGCCTGTGGTGGGTGATGACAGAGAACACAACACAATTTTATCTCCTCACCCAGGGACTCGCCCTACTGACCCTGATCGCAGTTCTGGTGCTGGGGCTACTCCCTGCCCTGCTCAGCGGATTTCTCATCTATTACCTGGTCAAATCGGGCGGGCGAATCTTCAGCCAAGGAAATATTTCTCAGACCAAGGGAAGGTTCATGGCGCTCTCCCTGCTCACCTTGGTGCTGGTGTCCATTTTGACGCTGGGAGTAACCGCTTCCGCCTCGTACTTTACCGATGGCCAAGGCAGTCTTGTCATTCTCTTCAGGAGAATGGCCGACATCGTCGCCAAAGGACGAGATTATCTCCCGGACTGGATCAGACAATACCTCCCGGCTAATTTACAGGAGTGGCAGGTCGCCACCGCGGGATGGCTGCGCGAGAATGCCGGCCGATTCAGCGTCTTTGGGCAAGAGGTCGGCATTTTCCTGGTTCATATCTTTATCGGTATGATTATCGGCGGTCTGATAGCGCTTAATCCCGGGTTCCAAGAAACCAGAGGCCCCTTGGCCCATGCGCTGGCCGAACGAGTTTCGTTCCTGGGCACCGCTTTTCGACGAATCGTCTTCTCGCAAATCAGGATATCGGCCCTCAATACCGTGTTGACCGCCTTTTTTATCGCCATCATCCTCCCAATGGCAGGCTATCCGCTGCCATTGACCAAAACCATGATTGCAGTCACTTTTATCGTCGGCCTGCTCCCTATAATCGGAAATCTGATATCCAATACCGTAATTACTCTCATTGCCTTAAGCGTCGCGCCGATTGCCGCATTTGTCTCACTTCTTTTTCTGGTCATAATTCACAAACTCGAATATTTCATCAACGCCCACATCATCGGCACTCGGATTAAAGCCCAAGCCTGGGAATTGTTGATCATCATGCTGGTTATGGAGTCAGTCTTTGGAATACCTGGCGTTGTCGCGGCTCCAATCTATTATGCCTACCTCAAAGACGAACTATCGGCCCAGAAACTGATCTGACCATAGGCCGTGGCAGACACCAAGGAAAGGAACCGATCATGTCCAATCGAACATCTCTCAATGACAGACACTTCGATACAGCAAAAACCATCCTCCCGGCAATTTTAACCGTTCTGCTCTTTGTCGTCGCCTGTTTCGGGATACTGCTCCCTGCCTTCCAGCAAGGTCTCTTCAATAAGGAAAAGGACTCTTCTAAAAACCTGGCCCAAGTGGCCATCAGTATCCTCGCCCATTACGATGAGATGACACAATCGGCGCATATGCCCCTTGCAACCGCTCAAAATCAAGCAATTCAGCTCATCAGAAACTTACGCTACGGCCCCGAGGACAAGAACTATTTCTGGATCAATGACTTAACCCCAACAATGGTAATGCACCCATACCGTCCCGATTTAGAAGGACACAATGTCGGTCAATTTCTCGACCCCGAAGGAATCCCTCTCTTTATTAATTTTGTCCGTATCACCCAAGAAAAAGGGTCGGGTTACGTTCCTTATGTTTGGCAACACCATGACAACCAACAACAGCTTAAACACAAACTATCATATGTCGAATTGTTCGCCCCTTGGGGTTGGATTGTCGGCACCGGTGTTTACCTCGACGATGCCGCCAGAGAAGTGGCCAATGTTACTAAAAAGATTATCTCCCTCACCAGTATCATCCTGGCAGGCTTGGCACTGCTTTCAGCCTACATGATCAGGCACGGAATGCGAGTAGAGGGAAAAAAGAGAAAAGCTGAGGGAAAATTGCGTGAACATGAAGAGCACCTTGAGGAACTGATCAAGATACGGACCCGTGATCTCGAAAAAGCGCTAACCGAGGTGAAAAAGCTAAGCGGCTTTCTGCCAATCTGTGCCTCCTGCAAAAAAATCCGCGACGACGGTGGCTACTGGCAACAAGTAGAGATCTACATCCGGGATCACTCTGAGGCACAGTTCAGCCATGGAATCTGCCCGGACTGTATCAAAAAATTGTATCCCGAGTTCGCGGAATAAGACGCGTTGAACCCAAGCGATGCCATCCCGTTACTTTTTGCTTAGCCATCGGCTACCTTTTTACGAGACTATCACCTTTCAGGTAATTCTTACTAGGTCGACACGCATGATAAATAGCCGATGGCACATATTTTACTCTTAATAAATCATTAAGTTTCTCAGAAGAATGATTGACTCCCAAGAGGAATATAGTTATTGTTCCAATATCATTGAATAATCCATTGATGCCTATGGGTACAGTAAAATTAATGTTTAGGAGAGTGATATGAAAATGAGATCAAAAATGATGTTATTGTTGGTCGCTTTCGGACTGACCGCCTGCGGGAGCAAGTATCCTCCGCCAGATTCACAGATCTCCTTGGCGAACTCAGCAATCAGTAAGGCAGAAAGCGCCGGGGCATACGAAGCAGCGCCAGTCGAGCTCAAGGCAGCTCGAGAAAAAATCAATGAGGCAAAACGCCTGATGCAGTTGGAAGACAACCTCTCCGCCCAACGAGTAGCAGAGCAAGCCATCGTTGATGCAAACCTTGCAGAGGCAAAAGCACGGACTGCCAAAAGCCATAAGGCCGTCAATGAAGTCAAAGAGAGTATCCGTACCCTGCAAGAAGAAATTGACAGAAAGTCCGTTCGCTGATTCTGCAAAACCAAGAAACTAAGGAGACCAGTATATCATGAAAAGGAGCAAGTCATACCATCGCTTAATGTTGGCGTCATGCGGCCTTGCCGTTCTCCTGATGAGCGGCTGTGCCACAACCAAAGAAAACGTTGCCTTAACCAATGCACGCGAGACCTTCAACAATGCGCAGAGCAATCCAGATGTCAATAGATATGCTCCCTTGGAGCTTCAGGATGCGAAACGTGCTATAGAACAAGCCGAAAACAGTTTGACAGCTGGTGAGCAGAACGCTCAAATCGAACATCTGGCCTACCTGGCAAAGCAAAAGGCCGCCATCGCCAGTGAAGTTGCCGCCATGAAAAAAACCGACAAAGAGCTGGAGTCCGCCAGTGCAGACCGGAACAAAGCCCTGCTGGTCGGCCGAACAAGAGAAGCGGAGCACTCCTTCAACAAGGCTGAAATAGCCAGACAGGAAGCTGAGAATCAACGAAAGGAAGCCGAAAATCAGCGTCTAGCCGCCGAGGAGGCGTTAAAAGAAGCTCAACAAAAATCCCTCGAAGCCGAACAGGCCCGACAGGAAGCGGCGGCGGCAGAGGCTAGGGCAAAGAAACTGGAGGCAGAGGTTGCAGACTTACAGGCAAAAAAGACAGAGCGTGGACTTGTCCTGACACTGGGAGATGTCCTGTTCGACACTGGCAAGAGCGATCTTAAGACCGGAGCATATACAACCATCGAAAAACTGACGACATTCTTGAAGGAATATCCGAGCCGAAAGATTCAGATTGAAGGGTTTACCGACAGCGTTGGCGCTGACGAATACAACCTTGGCCTCTCAATGCACCGCGCGGAGGCCGTTCGAAATGCCTTGAACGGTCGAGGAATAGAACTTGATCGTATCCTCTATCGCGGTTACGGTGAAATGTACCCAATTGCCAGCAATGATTCAGCGGTAGGGCGTCAATTGAATCGACGCGTAGAGATTATCATCTCAGACGAAAATGGAGTGATTCCGGCACGTAACCGGTAACCCAACACTCTGTATTTTTGTTTTTCTTTCTACGCCCGGTGGATTTTTATTTTCACCGGGCGTTTTTCATTACAACACAGATGTAATTATCCAACTCATCAAAGACCGGTATTCCTTTCAGTAGTAGTTGGATCTCCCTCTATCCAATACATGATTTCACCTCACCTACCTATCTCTCCGGACTTGATTTGCCGAATCACTTCGACCAATTTAGCGCGGACAATCGGCTTGGTCAAAAAATCATTCATTCCTGCACCCTTAGCCTCATCCGCATCTTCCTTGCGGGCGTGGGCACTTAAACCGACAATCGGCACCGGCGACAACCTTTCTTTTAAGCCCAGATAGGAATTACGCTCCTCACAAGCCTCCAGCGCCCTGATCCGCCTGGTCGCCTCCATGCCATCCATATTCGGCATCTGCAAGTCCATCAAAATGAGATCAAATTCCTGTACCTGTAAAGCCTCGAGGGCCTTGACACCATCACCAGCCACCACCACCTCACACCCCTCGCGCTTGATCAGTATTGTCGCAAGCTTCTGGTTCACCACATTATCCTCAACCAGCAAGATTCGAAGCACGACGCCATCGGACAGCTCTTGCGGCGCCACCGCGCCCTGTTTCGCCACAGTCTGTTCGGCCACAACAAAGGGGAGTACAAAGCCAAAGATACTGCCCACCCCCACCTCGCTGCACAACGTGACGTTACCTCCCATCAAGCCCACAAGCTGACAGGTAATGGCAAGCCCCAGACCTGTCCCTCCATAATTGCGGGTAATAGAGCCATCGGCCTGAGTAAATTTCTCAAAAATAGCCGACTGCTTGTCGAAAGGGATGCCAATCCCGGTGTCAAACACCAGAAACCGCACCTTCACCTGCTCCTGCGCCTGCACGAGAGAGATTACAATCGCCACCTCTCCCTCTTTGGTGAATTTCATCGCGTTTCCAGCCAGGTTGATCAGCACCTGCTTCAACCGATGTCCATCCCCTATGAGATTAGCAGGGACATCCTCTCCAATCTCATAACGGAAGGCAACCCCTTTGTCTCGCGAGGACTTCGCAAACATCGCGGAGACGTTTTTAATAATATCGGGCAGAGAGAACAGCTCTTGGGAAATGTCGAGCTTACCTGCCTCGATCTTTGAAAAGTCAAGGATATCATTAATCAGACTCAGCAGCCCGTCTCCAGACTGCTTAATGGTCAAGGCATAATCGGCCTGCTCCGGGTTAAGTTGCGACTCGGAAAGGAGTGCAGAAAAACCAATAATCGCGTTCATCGGAGTTCGCAGCTCATGACTCATATTAGCGAGGAACTCACTCTTCAAACGACTCGCCTCTTTCAGCTCTTCATTGGCCTTCCGGAGATCAACTGTCCTCTGGGCGATCTCGGCCTCCAGATTACTGGCGTAATTGCGATCTTTTTCCTGAAGCTGGAGATACTGCCGATGGTTGTTTTCCACCAATTCGAAATGCTGGGCCTTCATTGCCCCAATCTGCTTGCTCAACTGCTGGTTTTCGATATCCATGGCCTCGGCGGCCCTCAGAGCTTGGACTTGACCTACTGCCGCCCGCACCACCTCAGCAACGAACGGATCATCAACATAAGAGGCCATCGTCTCCGGCAACCAGCAGAACAGCACCGCGTCCAACTCATCAATTACTACCGGACAAACCCGTTCAACCCCCTGAGCATCCGGGAATTTTCCATGTTGGCGCAGATGATCCAAAACCTCAGAACTGACTCCGACTCGAGGCGTTGTCTCTCTCCCGGCGCAAAAAACCTTCCCTCCATCCTTGTGAAGCTGAAAATAGGTAGTCGGCAGCGCGACGGCCAAGTGCTCCATGAATCGAAGTTCACGGGCATCCTTGTCCTCAAGCTCCTCGAAAATTCCATCCAAATCAACATCAAGCATGGCATTCATGGCTCAGGGGAATAAAGACTCTTGGCCCGCTCCATCTCCTTCGGTAAATCCCGGACAATCACCTTATAATTATCCATCATCGATTTCACGTGGGGGACCAGGTGTGCTGGCAAGGGTTCTACCCGATCAGAAAGAACAGAAAATTTCATCTTGCCGGCAATATACTCCGACAATTGAACAATACCGCAGACTGACGATGGCTCAGGTTTTTTTCCCATATTATGATGATCGCGAATGGCGATCAAGACATCAGGGGGCATCTTCCACTCCTTGGCCAGCTTGTACCCCACATCGGCGTGATCAGTGCCAATCACCTCTCGCTCACAGGCAATAAAGCTATTTTTTCCTGGCTGATACCGTCGGCATGCCTCCCTCAGTTCATTACCAGCAACCTGATCCTCGGCAATGTAACCGATATCATGAATAATCCCGGCTAGAAACAGATCTTCCCGCGCATCACCAAAGATACGTTTGCCGATCATATCGCAGAGGATGGCAACGGTAGCGCTATGCAGCCAGAGATGCTGGCGGGAGAAACCGTCATTGCCCTCATCGTGAAACATGCCACGCAAGCCCTCAACCGCTACCAGATTACGAAGATTTTTCATCCCCACCATCACTACTGCTTTGGCGATTGAGTCCACTCTGCCAGACAGCCCAAAATATGGGCTGTTAACCAATTTGAGGAGGCGAGACACCAGAACCGGGTCCATCTGAATAATCTCTTCAAAGTCCCGCATGGTACTATTGTCATCATTGACCATCTGGGTCACCCGGATAGCCACGTGAGGCAACGTCTTAGAAGTATTGAATTTATCGATTATTTGTTCAGAGGTGAACATCTTTACGCCCTGTTCCGGCTATGGTGGCCCGAGGAATCTTGCCCAGGAGAAATGACTATGCCAAATCGACCAGAGCCGCGACAAGGTCCCCAAGCTCAGTAACATCAATTTCGCCCAATTGATTGGCCCGACCTTTTTTTTCAATCTCATAGGCCGCAACCCGCAGACCCTCAAACCCGAGGCTGGCTGCCGCACCTTTGATACTGTGGGCTGCGTCGGCAACGGCCTGACCATTCCCGGCAGCGAGACCATCCTTAATCTTCTGCAGATCACTCCTCGATGACTCTAATAACAGGCTAAGCAGTTCAGCCAGCAGTTCAGGATCTTCGCCAGATTGCTCATAGGCAAAGCTCCTATCCCATTTCAAATCACTCATGGTTATCCCTTCGTTGCTTTAATTTAAGTAACTGCTCAAGTTACCGGTTTGCAGTTGCCAAGTAACAGCGCCTGAACTCTGCCAAAGACTGACCATCCGCTGATGTCATACAGCACACGATAATTCACGACTGACCATGATTCTATTAAGCCGTAAACCGGCAACTGATCACCGTCACCCTGAGTTACACGAGAATAATGGTAGCGGAAAGGCTTAATGGAAGCAAACACTTTCCTTGGCTCGATCATGTTGAGAAATCGCCCTTGGCTCCCCTCACTCATCAATGGCAGAGCTTTTCATTGCAAGACAACTACACGCCTCAGCAAAAGGAATCACACCCTCACGAACCAAGCGCAACCCGCCGCCTGGCTTTGCGGCAATAATCGTTGATGCCAATCCGCCCCTGGTCGGCCCACCTTTGACGACCCAGTCCACTTCATGACCAAATTGGGCGACCACCTCCTGTTCGGTCCGTGCAGGCTGACTCCCGGATCGATTGGCGCTGGTAGCAGTGATAGCTCCTCCAGCCAAGAGACACAACTGTCGAGCAAAGGGGTGAGATGATATTCGAAGACCAATCGTACCAGTGCCGGCCGTTAACTGAGTACAGAGCGAAGGTAACGCAGAAAAGATCAACGTCAGGGGACCAGGCCAGAATGCCCCCATCAGGGAGGAAAACTGTTCCGGCACTCCAACAGTCAGGCGGGCAAGTTGATCCAGACCATCAATCAGAACAAGGACCGGCTTCACGGCTGGCCGCCGCTTCAGTTCAAAAAGATGGTCCACCGCGTGGCCATTAAAAGGATCGACGGCCAGGCCGTAGTAAGTTTCAGTAGGAAAGGCGACCACACCTCCCTGCCGCAAAACCAGTAAGGCCTGTTGCAGATCGTACGTCAGTGTGGCCGAATGGGCATCAATCATGCTGTGGTTTCGATGGCCCTTGATTTTGCGATCACCTCAGCAGCCATCTCAGCCTTGAAGGCTGTCAAGCGATCTGCCATGGACTGGTCAGCAACAGACAGAATCTGCGCAGCCAGAATAGCGGCGTTGCGAGCGCCTGCCTTGCCAATCCCCATCGTTGCGACAGGGACACCGGGCGGCATTTGCGCCGTGGACAACAACGAGTCAAGACCATTCAGCGATGACGAATCAATGGGAACACCAATCACCGGCAGCGTGGTGTGTGCCGCCAGAACTCCGGCCAAGTGCGCAGCCATTCCAGCGCCGGCAATGATCACCTTAAGCCCCCGGTCACGGGCGGTAGTAGCGTACGTTGCAGCACGTTCAGGAGTCCGGTGGGCGGAGGCGACAATAATTTCGTGACTGATACCCATCTCCCGTAAAAAATCTCGACACCCGGCAAAGACGGGCAGGTCTGAATCGCTCCCCATCACGATCCCTACCGTGCTCACCTTCCGCCTCAAAGCTTTTTGGCCAATATCATTACGATAGTAGGCCCCATCCCAGGTAATCCTAGCGACTGCGCCATAGGCCAAGCCAATCGCCTCCTCCAAGTCCCGACCCTTGGCGGTAATACCCAAAACCCGGCCACCAGCCGTGACAATATCACCATCACGAAATGCGGTCCCGGCATGAAAAACCATAACATCACTATGAAAGGCGCTCTCCAACCCGGCAATCACCCTGCCCTTTTCATAGGGACCGGGATAGCCGCCAGAGGCCATGACCACACACACCGTAGGCTGTGGATCGATGACCAAATCGACCTGATTAAGCCGCCCATCAAGAATGGCCTCGACAATATCAACAAGATCCGTCTCCAACCGCATCAGCAGGGGTTGGGCTTCGGGATCACCAAAACGACAATTAAATTCCAGAACCTTGGCCACACCATGATTGATCATCAGTCCAGCATACAGTATCCCCTTGTAAGGTCGCCCCTCTGCCTCCATCGCTTTAACCGTGGGAATCATAACCATATCCATGACCTGGCGATGGATCGCCTCTGTCACCACCGGGGCTGGAGAATAAGCTCCCATGCCTCCGGTATTCGGGCCCTTGTCTCCGTCAAACACCGCCTTGTGATCCTGAGATGTCGGCAATGGTAGAACTGTCGTGCCATCAGTAAAGGCCAAAAACGATGCCTCCTCACCGGGAAGAAACTCCTCAACAATAACTCGACTGCCGGCCTCGCCAAAGGTCCGATCAGTCAAGATCAAATCGACAGCCGCAACAGCTTCTGCAATCGTCGCCGCAACAATTACTCCCTTGCCAGCAGCCAGGCCATCGGCCTTGACCACCAGCGGCGCCCCTTTTTGTTCAATATAACGAACCGCCTGATCTCGATCAGTGAAGACCTGGTAAAATCCGGACGGGATCTGATATTTCTGGAGCAGATCCTTCATGAAAGCCTTGCTACCCTCCAAGGCGGCGGCCTCCTTTGTCGGACCAAAGGCCCTGAGCCCTCTGGCGGTGAAAATATCCACAATCCCCAAGGTCAATGCCTCTTCCGGACCTACAATGGTGAGGCCAACAGCATGAGCTTGAGCGAAATCAGCCAATTGCTCAACCTGATTGGCGGCAATAGCCACACATTCCGCCATACTGCTGATCCCGGCATTGCCAGGAGCGCAATAAATTTTTTCGACCTTGGCACTCTGCCGCAATTTCCAAACCAAGGCATGTTCCCGTCCACCTGAACCAACAACCAATACATTCATATCCTCTCCTTTCTCTCTTTCGTCACAAATAACTCAGGGATAACCATATAAAATAAATGAAGAACAGGGGCACTCCAGGCTTGCAGGCAACCGCAGCCTCAACCCCTGCCAACGACACCATTGAAAAATGGCGCTCAGGGATTACTGCCTAACTAAGATGGCACAGTGGCAAGAAAGAGCAAAACAACTCGATCTTTCACCCTCGCTGAGGTGGCTAAAATCTCTCAAGGCATACTTCTGGCATGACACCAGCCAGTTTGTCATGGATAGATCTGTTAGGTCTTGACAGCCGATCAAACTCCACTTATTATACGAATGAATGTTCATTCATTTTTTATTATAATTAGGAGTCTCTTTGTCATCAGACAAGAGACAGTGCATGGTGGTTTTGGCCCCTGCGGGTTTTTTTTGCGATTCAACTTCCCGACTCGCAGCATCAAGGCGCTCCACCTGTACTATGATCATTTTTCTAAATACTCACACGTAGAAATTACGCACTCCTATCGTTCAAAGAGAGTCCCCCCCTCTAAATCTAACAACTCCAGGATCTTCTGTAACCGTGAAAAAAAGCGATAAGCACCAGAAAATACTCAACGCAGCTATCAAAGTCTTTGGGAAAAAGGGCTTTTTCAATGCCAGAATTTCGGACATTGCCAAGGAAGCCGACGTCGCAGACGGGACAATATATTTGTACTTCAACAACAAATACGACATTCTCCTCACCCTGTTTGAAGAGGAGATAGGCAAACTTATCAACGACATCAGGGAAGCAATCAGCGAAAAGACAGACCAGCGTGAAATGCTCTACATCTTTGCCCTCCACCACCTCCGCTTGGTGATTGAGAAAAAAGAGTTGGCAGAGGTTCTCCAGATGGAACTGAGGCAAAGCGGGGAGTCAATCAAAGAGTACCGGGTCACCAAATTTGCCGATTACGTCAATATCATCTCCGAGATAATCCACACCGGACAGGAAAACAACATCTTCCGCCGCGATTTAAAACCCGGGATCATCAAGAGAGCATTCTTCGGGGCGCTTGACGAGATGTCACGACTCTGGATACTCAATCCAAATCATCACTATACCTTGGAAGAGTCCGCCGAAGAGATCAGCGACATCTTCCTCAATGGCATTGCCGCCGATTGACCGCTCCGTTCCGACTCCTTATGCCGATTCAACGGATGCGAATGACCAGGGTTTTTATTGACAACGACCTAGGGCTGACTTGACGCAGAGATCCCCATCACTTCAAACTGACGTGGCCCGCCAGGTGTTTGAATAATGACCTCATCTCCCACCTCTTTACCAAGAAGACCTCTGCCGATGGGAGAAAGGACAGAAATACTGCCGCTTTTCACATCAGACTCGTCCGGTCCAAGGAGGGTATACTCCACCTCAACGTCAGTATCGAGATCAATTAAAGCCACTTGAGCGCCAAAGACGACCCGAACGCCACTCAACACTGAACAGTCAATCACTTCAGCCCGGCCCAATTTATCCTTGAGTTCCAGAATCCGGCACTCTATATGCCCCTGCCGCTCTTTGGCGGCATGATATTCAGCATTTTCCTTCAAGTCTCCATGACCACGAGCCACTTCAATAGCCTTGATCACTTCAATACGATCACGTCTTTCCAACCGGCCCAACTCCTCCCGGAGCCTCTGATAGCCGGTTTTTGACATTGGAACTCGCTCAATCATCCCTACAGCTCCCCTTCTCTCTTAAAATAAAATAGCCACCACCGTCAGCACGACCGGCAATGGCTCAACACGCCAAAACAAACCATCAAATCAAATCGCTAAATCATCCTTTCCTTCGCTCTTCTGACCATCGTCGACCCGTACCGGGCGACAAGAATCACCGCGTCAGGAAACATAGTGCCCCATCTTGGGAACAAGCCAGCCTCCAACAAAAAAAATCAGCCCCAGCATACCGATAATCTTCAATACTTCCTGCCAGCCTTCCATTAAACTCCTCATGGCAATACATTGTTGCTCATTCGGCACACCATATGTATGGCCTCATTCACAACAAGACACAGTACCTTGTAGCTCAACCCTTTCGGAGTCTCGCAGGCTCGCTTGCCTGCTTAACCATCCAAGTAGTTCCACAAGACTGTTATCGGTAGCATTACCAAAAAACCATCAATATGGCAATCATGAACTACCAGCGATAACTGATACCCACACGATATTCCTGCCTCCTGAATGACTGGGAATTAGTCAATTCCGTTCCTGCCTCGACCAGAAGATTGGGATTACATTCGGCAAAGACCGACGCCTTGGCCGTCTGGGTAAGATACCCATCAACATCATGGCCAAGAAGATACTCAATCGTATAATACCTTGGCGCTTCCCGCCCCAGGGGTTCATTAACCAATGAGTGCTTAAAGAACAGCCCCACCTGATTCAACCAATAGTTTCTCGGCGCCCAATACGGATGATCGTTAGATGAAAAGCCATCAGTTCCGGCAGCCTCTCCAGCCAGCGCCCCCTCCCGCGACTCCTTGAAATCGTAACTGTACTTCAACTGCAAAAACATCGGCTCGGTAAAAAGAAGAAATGAGGCCCAGAGGTCATACCCCGCAGTCCAGTTGTTATCGGAATAATCCCGAGCCAAATACCCTCCACCGACAGCCAAACGCGGCAGGGGTTCCAACGTAATGCCTCCCAGCAAGTCTTGATAAAGAATATTTCTCTGCACACTCGCCGTAGTGTCGTCCACCACGTCTCGGACATACGACAATGTCCCGGTCAAACCATCACCCAGCTTACCAACAACAGCGGCATCGGCAACAAGGACCTGTCGACCAGTACGCTCATGCCCCTGAACCCCCACATCACCACGAACAGTCAACCCACTCAGCACTCCGGCAGAATATGACCCTACAAGCCGGGTTGCCCGCACCACATCGCTCGAGTTTTCGGCATGATAATTAATCCGTTCGAGGGTCATCTCCCCATCATGAAGAGGCTTAAACGAATTCCAGAACGACACACCCTGCCAATTTTTATCCCGATCAACGTAACCATTACGCCCAGCCTCGTTCTGATACCCGTAGACCAGCTTAACCTTCGGTTGTTGTTTAAGCTGATTACGGACAACAGCCTCGCTAAGCTCAGGAAACCGGATCCCTGCGGTATCCAGTGCGGCGTAAGCCGCTGCTTCCTCTCCCAAATTACCTAATACGCTATGCATCCCGGCCAGGTCAAAGAGCGGCAACTTTTCCTGAGGATAACGCCCGATCAAGGCCTCATACTGCTTTTGGGCAATGGTGTATTCTTCCCGCACAACCGATTGCCGGGGAGCGTACTCCATGGCAAACTGAGCCTGCCAACGATAGATGGCGACGAACCGGGAGGCGGCCAGCGCGAAATCCCCAGCCCCACGATCAAGAAAAAACAAGGTTCTGGCCGGAGTCATCACCAGATCGGTAAACTCCACATCCCGATCTGGCCCCGGATCCCGAGTCAACACCTCCCACACACTCCTGTTCCGCATATCAACCGACAGATTCTCTCCGTATTTTCGGCTTAAGCTCCTAAGCCTGTCGGCAACTCGATGGCTCAAGAAGTCACGATAAACCTGAAGAGCCTCATCCCATCGATTGTGACGCCACAAAGCCCGTGCCTGAAGCAGCAGAAGATCCGGCCGGGACTGCCCCTGGTCAGACTCGACCAGGGCCTCAACCAACTCCGTCTCCCCACGCATAAACTGCATGACCGCCACCCGCACCTTAAGGGAGAAGTCATCCGGGTTAGCAGCTGAAATCTGCGTCATCTGCCGCAACGCCTCATCAACCTTCCCCTGAGCCGCGAACGCATCAGTCAATAGCACCCCCGCCTTTACAGAGTCCGGCCTCTGGCGTAATGCCTGATCAGACGCCTTGACCATTCCGTCGGCCATGCCATAGTGTAGGTACACTTCAGCCAGATCACAGAGTTGATCAAATCTCAACCCGGCAAGATCTATCGACTCGGTGACTTGCTCACCCTCAGGTCGAATTTTCTCCAAGAGAACGCGCGCTGCAAGATTATCAGGATCATGAGTCAGTACCTTGCGACACTGGAGTGCCGCCTTTTGAGGCTTATCTGCCTTGATCCAAAGAGAGGCAATCTGCAACCGGTCCCTGATAAGATCCGAAGAGCCAGCCTTTTCATCCGACCCTTGCCCCTCCTCGCTGCCCCAATCCGCCTCAATTCTGGTCAAAATATTCCTGACCTTGCGCAACTCTCCCTGATTTACCAGGATAGCGGCTTCTAACAGGGCGAGTCGGCGGGGTTCAACGTCCTTAATGGACCTCAAGCCCGCCAACCACTCTTCTGCCTCAGCCCCCCGCCCTTGAGACAAGGCTAGCGCCACGAGTCGAGGAAGAAAAAACCGCCTGTCAGCGCTCACCACAAGGCCAACCCGCAATGATTGCTCCGCCTCATAAAACCGCTTCTCCCGGACAAAACTCTCAGCAAGCCCAGCGTATGCCCTCGTCTTGTCCTCAATCGACCCGTCACCCCCTTCGCCAAGAGCAACCTTCAGCAACACATCCCTGGCCTCAGACTCGGCACGGCAATCTGCGTAGGTCTCAGCCACATGAAGCAATAGAGAGGCCGAATTGCCCTTATCTCCACCGCTCAGGATCTGATGATGCTCACGGACTCTGGCTGTATCTCCCAACCGACCGGCAGCAGTCACTGCCAGCAAACGGGCCTTTTCGTGCTCCGGACTCTGCCCCAAAAAACGTTCCAAGTCTGACAGCGCTGCGGCATAGTCATGATGATGGAAATGAAGTTCTCCTCTCCGGTAATAAAAAATCTCCGGCAGCGGGTGACCAAATCGTTCCATATCGGCAATCACCTCTATGGCCCGGCCCAAGGCGCCACTCTCAACGAAATGCGCCACCAGCCGCAAGCTCAGGTCATTATCAGCAGGTTCAAGCTCATGAAGCCTCGCCAGTGTCTGATAAAGCTCCTGCTGGTGATCCAGCCGCTCAAGAAGAACAGCCTTGCGCCTCCAGGTATCAATCGATGAGGGCGAGCGTCGGGCTAACTGCCGCCAGACGGCCAGAGCTTCCTCATCGCGGCCAGTGGCCTCCAAGTGTTGAGCCATAACTGTCGAGATCGCCGGATCTTCAGGCTGCAGAACCAGAAGCCGCCGGCACATAGCGACAACCTCGCCATGAGCGCCAATCGAATCGTACAACCGGGCAGCTAAGTGCATACTGGCTTGGTCGGGTTGCGGCTCCACAGCAAAATAACGCTCCAGCGCACGCAGAGTCTCCTCCGTGTTGCCCAGAGGCTGACGAGCGGCAACCAATGCCTGCGCAGCCTCTGAGTCATCAGCTTGCAGCGACACATATTCACTTAAAACCGCGGCGGCCTTGGCGTGATCCTTAAGCTCAAGGTAACCTAAGCCAATCCGTTTCAATACCGAATGATCGCCGGAACGTCGCTGACGAATCTCCTCCAACTGAGACAGTACCTGCTGAGTCTTTCCCTGCCGAAAATAATACTCAGCCAACCACTGCCGTGCCTCCAGATCGTCCGGCCTAAGCGTAACGTAGCGTTGCCAATACTTTGCCGCCTGCTCAGGGAGTTGTCTCACCTCGCTGACTTTAGCCGCCATCGCCAACAGGTCCGGTGATGGATTAGGGGCTGTGCCCAGCGCAAACAAATGCGGCCATGCCGTTGTATAATCTTTAACCTCATAGGCAAGGGTAGCCAAAGCCTCCCGCAGATCAAGCCGACGAGAATATCGCTCCACCAAAGCCGACATCGAAGATACCGCCTCAAACTTTTCCCCACCTGCCAACAACGAATAGATCAGCCCAGCCAAGGCGCTATCACTCGCTGGCTGCATGGCGAGAAGACGACGGAACGCCTCTGCTCCCGCCCTGAATCGCCTAAGGGAGATATTCGACACCGCCAAGGCACGCAGGTATCCAGGATGATTAGGATTCTCTTCGCACAAGGACTCAATGTCATCAATCGCCTCACCCCCACGGCCCAGCGACAGCAAGATCGTAACCATCTCCCACCGGGCTTCGGCAACCTCCTTCTCTTCCAGCAGATCACGATAGAGATCAGATGCTTGCAGCAGTTCACCCGCAACCGCCAACCGCCTCGCCTCATCCCACCGCTTCTTCCACACAGGCGCCGCCATGTCCTCCTGCCTGACATGAGATATCTTAGCAGCAAGGCTTTCCGCCAAAGGCACCTCCCGAAAGCGAAACCCCTCAAGCAAAGGGAACAAGGCCTCTGCCCCTGCATGGCCCGATACAGGGGCAAAAAACGCAAGCAGCACACTCAGGAGTATCCTTCGAAGGATTGTATTAGTTTTTGAGTAAGAAGGCATCGTCTAGGAAGTAAAAAAGCCACACCGAAGATATCCGGCATGGCCATTGTACGGCACTTGTGCCGTAGGTATTGTGCATATGAATATTCACTCGGAACTGCTTAGGTTATCAGTTTGCGGTTGACGGTGGGAATACAACAAATGGCTGATCACCGTCAACCTGAGGCACTATATTCATTCTTAAAAATCTTTCGGCCCCTAAGTCTTAACCCAATGCCACCTATCGCCCATCGATATCCTTCTCCCTTCAGCCTCTCGCCTGACTCCCACCTTCCCCTCTACCATAAACTACGGCGAGATCCCGACATAATAGGCAGCAACAGCCTCAACCACCAGACGCTGCATCGACTCGGTCAACTCGGGATAAATAGGCAAGGCCAAGGTTTCAGCCGCCGCCCGTTCAGCTTCGGGGAAAGAAAGATCATTCATTCCGAGATGGGCGACACAGCCCTGTTTATGCATCGGGATAGGATAATAGATCTCGGAGCCAATGCCATTTTCCTGCAGATAAGCTTTTAAAGCGTCACGATTTTTCACCCTGATGACATACTGATTGTAAATATGATAATCGATAGCTCCGCTTGAATCCTGCGCCTCGTTGGCATAGATAGCAACAGGAAGCGAAACTTCGCCTTTATCAACCAAACCAGTCGCAGTAAAGAGCGCTTGATACCGCGCCGCATTGCGCCGCCTGGCCTCATGCCAGGTGGGCAGATGAGGCAATTTCACACTGAGTGCCACGGCCTGAATCGGATCAAGGCGGAAATTACCACCCAGCACAGCGTGATGATATTTCGGTTCCCCGCCATGGACCCGGATAATCCTGATCCGCGCCGCCAGTTCCGGATCACTGACCGTGATCATGCCGCCGTCACCTATCCCTCCCAAGTTCTTACTCGGAAAAAAAGAGAAACAACCGGCAACACCCATCGAACCCGCCCGCCGCCACGTCACCGCCCCATCCTGCCGCCAGGGATAGACAGCGCCGATAGCTTGAGCCGCATCTTCAACCACGGGCAGTCCATGGCGCTGGGCCAGGGCCATAATGGCGCCCATATCGGCACATTGACCGAATAGATGCACCGGCAAAATGGCCTTGACCCTGCCGGCACAGGCGGGATCAGCCAAGGCAGCGGCTGCCTTTTTCGGATCAATATTGAAGGTCACTGGATCGATATCAGCGAAAAGCGGGGTCGCCCCAAGACGCAAGATACAGCCGATAGTGGCAACAAAAGTATAGGGCGTTGTCAAAACCAAATCGCCAGGGCCAATACCCAATGCCATCAACACTGCCAACAAGGCATCGGTGCCGCTGGTTACTCCGACTCCCTGCTCGGCCTGGCAGTAGGCAGCGACCTCACGCTCAAGAGCCTCGACGCGCGGCCCCATGATATATCCGGTTGAATCCAGAACTTCGGTTATACCGGCCAGGATGTCGTCCCGGAGGGGTTTTAATTGTTCGTGCAGATCAAGCAGAGGTACGCGCATAGTGATAGGTCGCTTTTCGGTTAATTAAATGGATATGGAGTGAACTGCTCAGGGTATCGGTTTGCGGTTGTCAGTTGACGGCTAGTGCCCATGCAAGAATCTGATTCCTCGCATAATATCTACGACGGGAAGAGAAACCAAGCCCGTCACAATCGCCAAAAGTCAATAGCCTCGTCAAGGAAGGTCTTAATATCAGGAACTTCCTCCTCGAAAAATTTTCGCATCTTAACAAGCAGATTCGCTTCAATCTGGCGGACCCGCTCCCGCGAGATCCCGAACTGATCAGCAATTTCCTGCAAAGTTAAGGGTTCATCGCTTAAGAGCCGCTCAGACAGGATGCTCATCTCCTTGGGATTCAACCTGGTCTTGAGCTTATCCAGGACATCGGCCAACCGGGCTTTGATCTCGACACTGGCCACCGCCTCCTCAACGGTAGGACCACCCGCCTGAATAAAGTCTTTCTGCTGATCGTCAGAGTCGTCACGCAGAGGGCTTTCCAGGGAGAGATCGCCGCCATCCATGCGCTGAGTCATCTCAATGACTTCGCTCTCCTTGACATTCAGCCGCTGGGCCAACAGCTTGACTTCCGGCTGAAACCCTTGGGATTCGAGCAGCTTCTTTTCCTTGTTCAGACTAAAAAAGAGTTTGCGCTGAGCCTGGGTAGTCCCAATCTTAACCAGCCGCCAGTTATCCATAATAAATTTAAGGATATAGGCTCGAATCCAGTAGGCCGCATAATAGGAAAACTTCACTCCCCGGTAGGGGTCAAACTTCTTGACCGCCTGCACTAGACCGACATTGCCCTCCTGAATCAGGTCAAGGAAATTCGTCATCCAATACTTCTGGAAATCCATAGCCACCTTGACCACCAACCGTAAGTTGGAGGTCACCAGACGATACGCCGCATCTTGATCGCCTTCCTCATGGAATTTGATGGACAAGGCTTCAGCCTCTTCACGAGTCAGAAGCTCATATTGACTAATCTCCTGCAAATAGCGATGCAACCCCGGATGGGCCAGAGCCGGAAGGTTTGGGTCGTCCGGCAGGGCCACCAGGGGATGGATCTCCTCCTGCAGGCCTGAGCCGCTATCTTCATCGTTATTATAATCGCTGTCATTCGAGTCTTTCATGGTCGCCATTATGAAACCAACCGCGGTAAAGGTCAACACCTTTCAGATGAAAGCCACCGCTCTAAGTAACTTTCTTCTATTGTTATCGCCGTATCTATGATACATATGAACGTTTCCCATTACAATACAGCTACCTCCCTGCACGGGACCGAAAACCAACCCGGATCGCACCTGCTGCAGCAACCATACGACCTAATAGAAATGAACAACATCCGTAATTTTAGCATCATCGCCCATATCGACCACGGGAAATCCACCCTCGCCGACCGAATGATCCAGGCCTGCAAGATGGTAACCGACCGAGAGTTCAAAGACCAGCTTCTGGACAATATGGACATCGAGCGAGAGCGAGGGATTACCATCAAGAGCCAAACAATTTGCCTGCCTTACAAGGCCGCCGATGGCCAGGAATACATCTTGAACCTGGTTGACACGCCTGGCCACGTCGACTTCAGCTACGAAGTATCGCGCGCCCTCTCCTCCTGCGAAGGAGCGGTGCTTCTCATTGACGCAGCCCAAGGGGTCGAGGCCCAAACGCTGGCAAACCTCTACCTGGCCATGGAAAACAATCTCGAGATCATCCCGGTGCTGAACAAGATCGACCTGCCCGCAGCCGACCCTGATGCCGTCGCCATTCAGGTAGAAGACGACCTTGGGCTGGATGCGGAACGGATCGTCCTCTGCTCGGCCAAAACGGGTCAGGGTGTCGACCTCCTGCTGGAAGCAATTGTCAAATATCTGCCTCCTCCTAAAGGTGACCCCACAGCCCCCCTGTCCGCCCTGATCTTCGACGCAAGCTACGACGCCTTCCGAGGCACCATTATCTCCTGCCGGATCATCGATGGCGAAATCAAGGCCGGTGACACCATCAAATTCATGTCAACGGACACGGCCTACAGGGTCGAAGAGGTTGGCCTCTTTCATCTGACCCGTACCCCCAAGAAAAAACTCACTGCCGGCAACGTCGGCTACATCATCGCCGGGGTCAAGACAGTGCGCGACACCCGACCAGGCGACACCATTACTCACAAGGATCGCCCCTGCGCTAAGGCGCTCCCCGGATTCAAACCGATTCAACAGGTAGTATATTCGTCACTCTACCCTATCTCCACCGATGAATACGAGAATCTGGCTGCGGCCATGGACAAACTCCAACTAAACGACGCCGCACTCTCGTTCCAGAAAGATTCGTCATCAGCCTTAGGTTTCGGGTTCCGCTGCGGCTTCCTCGGCCTCCTCCACCTGGAGGTCGTCCAGGAACGACTGGAACGCGAATTCGATATCCCGCTGATCCTCACCGTGCCTACGGTCAGCTATCATTTCTACTTAAATGACGGCGCCATGGTGGAGATCGACAACCCGTCCTACTTCCCGGACCCAAGCACCATCGCCCGGACGGAGGAGCCATACATCAAGGCAAACATCCTGATCCCCGAGCGCTACATGGGGGCCTTGATGACTCTGTGCATGGAGCGACGAGCCGAAAATACTCACTACCACTACCCAACGCCGGGCCGGATCGAGTTCACCGCCGAACTGCCCTTGGCCGAAGTCATCTATGATTTTTACGACAAACTGAAATCGATCACTCAAGGGTACGGTTCCTTCGATTATCATCTGATGGACTACCGTCAGAGCGACTTGGTTAAGCTCGACATCCTGGTCAACGGAGAACGGGTCGATGCCCTCTCCCAGCTTACTCATCGGGCCCGCTCCAGAGAGAGAGGCCTGCATGCCTGCGAGAAACTTCAGGAAGAGATCCCGCGCCAGATGTTCAAAATCGCCATCCAGGCAGCTATTGGCGGCAACGTCATCGCCCGGACCACGATTGCCGCACTACGCAAGGACGTACTCGCCAAGTGTTACGGCGGCGATATCTCCAGGAAACGAAAGTTGCTCGAAAAACAGAAGGCCGGAAAAAAGAGGATGAAGACAGTCGGCAATGTTGACATCCCGCAGACAGCCTTCCTGGCGGTATTGAAATCCGACCAGACCTAAGGTGGCAGGGCTCAGAAATCAGCGGAGCCACTGCCTGACACCAAACAGAGCGAGTTCTGCTCAGGGGAGACGCAGCTTCCTGAAATCCCTGAGCATCTTGCGAAACAGCAAGTTGAAGATAGCCGGATTGAAGCGGTAGAGCCACCAGATCAATCGAGCGTAGAAAGGAAAAATGATTAACGGCCGGTTTTGCGCCACCTGATCCAAGATCAGCCGGGCCGCCTGGGTCGGCTGCACGAAATGCTTGGTCTGCGGTCGAACCAGCCGCTCTTGATCGACATTAACGTAATCGACAGTCTGGTGGATAGCGGTGCGCATAATCCCCGGACAGACCAAGTTGACTTTAACCCCTAAGCCTGCCCCCTCCAGACGCAAAGAGCTGGTAAAGCCGACCACCGCCCATTTACTGGTGCAGTAGGGAATTTCCTTGGGCACCGGGATCAGCCCGGCTAGAGAACCGATGTTGACAATCTGGCCGGCTCCCTGCTTGACCATCTGCCCGTAAGCCGAGATCGCCCCGTAGATCACCCCCATCAGATTGACATCCAGCACGGTGCGCCAGTGCTCGACCCCGAGATCGCGGGTCTCGCCATGGAGAGCGGTGCCGGCGTTGTTAAAAATCAGGTCGATCCGACCATACTTCCCAACCACATCCTTGACAATGCGCTGAGCGTTCTCGAAAATAGTCACATCCAGGTAAGCGGCCAAAGCATTCCCACCGCCGGTCCGGATAGTCTGGCATACAGCCTCTGCCCCCTCCTGGTCCACATCGACTGCCACCACTGTCGCCCCGCGCAAGCCAAGCTCCAGGCATAGCTCCCGCCCCAGGCCGGCAGCCCCGCCGGTCACCACGGCAATCTTATCTTGATAATAGTCGTCCACATCCCACCTTCGAAAATTGCCAACCAGAAATAAAAAGGTGGGTGTTCTATATCTCTCGCCGAGAAAAGCGTCAACAATAAAACCGGTCGACAAGGACGATCAACTCCAAGGCCTTGTCACGTCCACAGCGAAGACTCCCTGGGTCACTGGTGTCCATAACCACCACCATACTTGTCACTGTGCAACTCCCCTCCTGTTGACCAATTTTCCCGTTCAAATTCTTCTAGCAACACGGACACCAGCTCTGGCTTGAGATCAAGTGAAGATGCAACCGCTGCTGTTACAGCCTGCACAAGTGTTCTTTTCAGTCCCACAGGCCGTCCCTTGGCTAATTTTATAGTTACAATCGGCATAAATTTCCTGAGTCATAGTCGAGCAAAAGTGCAGATCTCAAGGCACCGTCTTCTCCTTGCACATTGCAATTAATATAACATGTGGGGCCGTATTTGATCATTCCATGGCGGCTGTGAATATGACCAAAAACATGATACTTGGGTTTGAGTGCGGCCACAGCGGCCGTGAGGTCCGAACAACCATGTGAGACAGGACCGTCTTTATCGAGAATGCCTGCCGGAGGAGTGTGAGTTACTAAAATATCGACACCAGGCGGGATCATATCCCATTTTTCTTTAAGGGCTCTTCCTCGCGGTAACGCAAACGCATCGCAAGCACGGTCGTTGAATAGCGGTTGCCAGGGTGCTCCATAGATGGTGATTCCGGAAATAACAACAAATTCATCCAGGAGATATACCGCTTCCGTGAAAAGCAATTTGGCTTTTTGGGGGTCACGTGCAAGTCTATGATCATGATTGCCACCAACCACGATTTTATGTTTATGGGGCAGGCCCCCCAGAAAATTATTAAAGTCTGAAACATCCCGCGCGGTTCTGCAATGTGTCATGTCACCGGCGAAAATTAAAATATCTGCGTTTGGAATGGTGATATTACCATGTAACGCATGGGTATCACTAAATAGTGCTATTTTCATTATAGCTTCTTCCGCAGAATCTGTGGGTAATTAGCCCCTGAGCCTGAGTCCGGCCGGAGGCATGGGTGGCTTTTATCGCCACTTCGTGCTACGGCTACTTCGCAAGCAGTTACCCACGCCAAACAGCGAGCACGCTGCACGCTGACACGCTGGGGTCGGACCAAGGCTGCACGCTGGACCAATATTTCTGAATAATTATTCCACATAATGACATTATCCGACCCTATATTTTCATTTTCAGGTCCAAAAGGCAAGAGATAAGACGCTTCTGGCTCGCGCAGGACACAGTCTACCACAGTTTTACCAATCACTTTTCGCCACTGTGCTCGTACTCCCAATTCGTTTTTAACTTTCAGCACAAACTCTTCACTGCCCACGCCTACACTGGCACTCCCCTTAACCTCACGAGAATAATCTCGCTGTCTTAGCCTCTCTTCTATCAGGTAAGCATGCACCTCCTTGAGCTGGTCATGGCTCGCACAACCCAACAATGATAAGAGATGTTCATGAGCAATTAGCCGGCATTTCCTTTTAGGCTCTTGTATTTCACAAAACCCACCAAAGGGCCACTCCGAAGGATGACTTACAACACCGGCCCTTACCATGTTTAGATCAATATAGACGAGACATCGAAACAAGTATTCACCTGTTTCAACTGCTGTCGCATGATAACGATCTTCCCAGAACGCCCCCTTTCTGTTTTTCCTCTGATTATATTCCTGGGCAGTCTGACCGCCACCAACTGGATAGATCGCGGTATCACCTCTCCACCATCCTTGCCCCAAACGAGCAGATGAATATGATTAAAAGTGACCACGCAATTAAGAATCAACAGATTGTAACGCCGTTTTGCTTCAAAGAGCCACTGAATCCAACTTTGCCGATCCTTGGCAAATCGGAACAAAAAATCTCACTTATGGCAACGATGGGTACTATGCCAAACATAGCCTGGAAGATAATGTCGATTGGCTCGCCATACCAACCCAATCCTATAGTGCCCGTTTTCGGGTTAAAAAACTCATCATAGCCCTATAATTAAACAGTTTTAATACACTATATTGCATAATATTAAATCGTTATCTTGGTCCAACCCTAAGGACTACTGCTTTCTCAGAGCGACTTTGCTTGCAAAAACTTTTTATTTCCAGCATTTTTAATAATAGACAGTGGCTCAGACTAAGCTATTATACCCTACATGAAGGGAGGAGAGTCGACGGAGGAGGTGAAGATGCCAAGCTCTCGGGCATCAGTCAACTTCCCCTTACACCGCCCCACCAGATAAGCCAGCTTGCAAGACCCAAGGGGACGGAACTGGCCATTACAGATAAAATCACTTAACAGTAAGTTCTTAACCAGACATCATCGAATAATAATAGAAAAGAATTTGGCGTAAAGTTTCGGCAGGGCACCACGATACAATGCCAGCATAATAAGGGGAGACAAAAAAATGGATTTCAAACAGTGGTCACTACGCGGGAAAATCGTCCTGGTCGGGGTCTTACTGCCCACACTGCTCATTGTCATGTTACTACGGCTCTATGCCGCAGAATCAAATGAAAAGACCTTGACCGCCTTTGCGGATAAAGCACGGGCCATCTGCCTCACTGCCGAGTCGACCCGGCAAGAAATGGAGACCAAGTGGGAACTGGGCCTATTCAGTGCCGCCCAGTTGCGAGAATATGCCGAAAAAGGAGAACAAGATAAAGTACTGGCGGCAGTGCCGGTGGTTTCTGCCTGGAATGCCGCCATGCGCAAGGCGGAGGATGGCGGATACATCTTCAAAGTGCCAAAATTCAAACCCAGAAATCCCAAAAACGAACCGGACCAGCTGGAAGCCAAGGCCCTAACGCTGATGGCGGATCAGAATCTGGACGAATACTACGAGGTTGACCCCTCAATGAATGCCGTCCGCTACTTCCGGGCGGTGCGCCTGAGCGAGACCTGCATGCTCTGCCACGGCGACCCGGCTACCTCCCTGAAACTCTGGGGCACCAACAACGGCACCGACCCCACCGGTGGCCCCATGGAGAACTGGAAGGTTGGAGAAGTACACGGCGCATTCGAGGTCATCCAGTCACTGGACGCAGCGGACCGGCAACTGAACTCCTCATTGAACAAAGCCACCAAAATGGTCGTTACCGGCCTGCTGATCATGGCGGTATTGTTTGCCACCCTGATCATCCGCTTAGTCTCCAATGCGGTAATCAAACCAATCAGCTTGGTAATCAAAGACCTCTCTCAAGGGGCAGACAACCTGATGGCTGCGGCCAACCAAGTCTCTTCCTCCAGCCATGAACTGGCGGACGGAGCAAACCGTCAAGCTTCAAGCCTGGAAGAGACGTCATCGGCCTTGGTGGAGGTCTCCTCCATGAGCAGACAGAACGCTGACAATGTCAACCAGACCAACCTGATGGCTGAAAATGCCCGCAAATCGGCAGAAGTGGCCCAGTCCAGCATGCAGAAAATGAGCGAGGCCATTAGCGGCATCAAGAATTCGGCCAATCAGACAGCCATAATCATGAAGACCATCGATGAAATCGCATTTCAGACCAACCTCTTGGCCCTCAATGCCGCGGTTGAAGCGGCGCGCGCCGGCGAGGCCGGGGCCGGCTTTGCCGTGGTGGCCGAAGAGGTTCGCTCCCTGGCCCTGCGCAGCGCCGAGGCCGCCAAACAGACAGCCCACCTGATCGAAGAGTCCCAACAAAATGCCGACAACGGGGTAACCGCTTCCGACGAGGTCAGGAATATCCTCGCCCAGATTGTCGACGGGGTCAACAAGGTGAGCCAGCTCTCCAGGGAAATCACCGTGGCCAGCGACGAACAGGCCCAGGGCGTTGAACAGATCAATGCGGCTGTTTCCGATGTGGACCAAGTAACCCAGGCCAATGCCGCCATCTCCGAAACGGCCGCTTCAGCCAGCGAAGAACTCTCCGGCCAAGCCAAGGAGATAAACGGACTGGTGCACGTCCTGGCTGACATTGTCGGGGTAAAACGTAAAGGAGGAGGGAGACAAACTGCCACTGGCGATACGATCAAAACCAAACAGCCGCAACTGCCTGCCCGCAAGCCAGCGCTCCCCTCCTCCACGGCGGGCAAGGCAGGAATCACCCATAAACCATTACCGCCGCCCAAGGACAAGCCGGCAGCCGCGCCAAAGCCCAAGACCACCAAGGCAAAAGCAGAGGAGATCATCCCCTTTGACGATCAGGAATTTGAAGACTTCTGAGCAAGAGCTAATCGCCTAGTCATGACAAAAAGGGGCAAGGCCGAACTGATCCTTCCCTAAAAATGTGGACGATTAGTTAAGTCGTTGTTATGAAAAAACGACAAGAGGATGCTATGAGTGGAGACGCTGACGCTGGGGTCGGAGAGCTGACACTGGGACGCTGAGGTCGGACCAAACTATCAGGCCAATATTTCAGGATAATTGTTCCATATAATGGCATTATCCGGCCTGGCACTTGAGGGTTTTATTCGACAAGTTGCCGCTTGCGGAAACCCGTGACCAGATGCGAACCCTGTTACCACAGCACATTGATCGGGAGTTGATCAACGCTGTCTCCTTGTGACAGGGTGGTGAATAAGCGCTTACTTTTCAGTGCCTATATCTTCATTTTTACTATCAAAACTGGCATTATAAATTCATTTTCAGATCTATATTTGCGTTTTTGTCCTTAAAATCATCAATATAGCCCCCAAAAAGCCTATTTTTAACAATTATTATTTATGCTTCCAGGCACTTAGCGTGGCCCGACCCCAGGACATTGGTCCACCCCTAAAACCTAAGACCCTTAACATTAACCGCCAAAAAACCTTGACGCGGCAGCGCCGCAAGCGTTCACGGCATCAAGTAAACCACCTAATTTGACGATTTACACCATTTGATTATTATTTTTTTCCACTAGTGTCCCAACGTTTAGCTGAATAATAACAGCTGCTTAGATTCTGATTCGGCATTGGTTGTGTATTCTTCTTTTGTAAGTGCCTGTAATAACGGCATTCGTTCGAAGATGGTCACGCTTAAGACCTGTAAAATTGTGTAAAGACTGGCCTCAATTTTGAGCCGTTTTTTCATAATGGCAACGAGCAGATAAACTGACACGGCGATCCAAATCTGAGCCTTGACCGCATTTTCTGACGTCCCGTAGAAAGTTTTGATGCGCAGGTTTTGCTTGATCCATTTGAAAAACAGTTCTACTTGCCAGCGATTCCGATACAGTTCGGCAATGGTCATGGCTGGTAGAGAAAAGTTGTTGGTCAAAAAAACCAATGTTTTGTCTGTCTTGGCGTCGTGATACTTCACCCGGCGCAGTTTGTCTGGATAATCTTTGCCTTGGTAGAACCCTGTGAGCATAACTGATTGGTCGCAGATCAGACCGGTGCTCCGGTCTATCTGGTGCGAATAGACTCGACGGTATTTGAGGTTGGACTTGGCACGGATCACGAAAAAAGCACTGTGTTGCGAGATGGCGTACAGCCGTGCAAAGTCCAAATACCCCCGATCCATCACGTAGAATGCCCCAACCTCCAATGGCAGGATATCCAGGGTATTGACTTCGTGCAGTTTGCCGTCGGAGATGTGGATAAAGGTCGGGATATTGCCCCGCAGATCCAGCAAAGTGTGTAGCTTGATAGCCCCTTTGCTTTTGCGGAAGTTGGCCCATGGGAACATGGAGAGACACAGGTCGATCGTGGTGGCATCCAGGGCGTAGACTGTATTCTCCAATTCCAAAGCAAAGTTGTCGTTGACATAGAGTTTTCTGGCGGTCGGGATGAGAGAGTGGGCAAGATCGGCGTAGATATGCCAATCGCGGACTTTGTTGGCATTGGCCAAGTTGTTGCGAGAAACAGAAGATCGAATGCCCATATGGTAGAGTTTGTTCTTCTGAGCGCGAAGGCAGGCTTCGATATCTCGCAGGCTTTCTCGATAGGTTAATTGGGCGAAGGCCATGCACAAATACTGATCGAGACAGGAAAATTCCTGGACTTTGAAATCGCCCTGATAGCGAGCGACGCATTGGTGAAAAACGTGGAGCGGAAGATGCTCCATTACTTGAGAGAAAATGAGTTTTCCGGTGTACATAGTTCAGCCCTCCACACGCTGTTGCGCGAAGATGACTGATTTTCGGAAAAATGTTCAAGTCGTTAAATGGCATTTCGTTTTATTTTGTCTTAACATTCAATAAGTTGTGTGTCGATCATTCACAAACGTTGGGACACTAGTGACTTTATGTATACGACAAGTGCGCTTGTATTAACATATAAACAACTATTAATATTAGAGCCATTTGTTGTCAAGCTGATATTTCTGTATGTGTGAAGATTGACAATCTCGCAAAAAGTCCGGGGGTGGCTAAGCAAAAGGTGCGACATACAAGGCGCGGGGTGTGTTTTGTGAGTGAGGCCATACATATGGTATGCCGAACGAGCAAAACCGCCACGCAATTCAGTTCAATCCCCGCTGATGTGGGACGGGGACGCAGTAGATCGGACTTTTTGCGACGCCATCAAGATTTGTAGATTAGGCAGCCGAGTGTCTTGATCGAACCGAAGGATCATCCTGATCGTCGGTGACTTTTAAGGAGGCGCCGAATTGGATGAGGAATGAATGGTTATATTGTTGGGATGGTATAAATAATTGGGGTGTTCGAGAGCGTTTGAGGCATCCCATGGGACTTTTTTTTGGTTATCACTCATCATGGGTGGACGGGAGAAATCTGCCCCGATTGCCATCATGGTTTTCTACCCCTTTGTGGAGGACGATGTTCTTGCCGTCGGCCGTGCCGTGTTGAAAGGTGGTGCGGTAGATTTTGGGGCCGACATGGCGGATGGTCCGGAGTCGCGGGTAGCACATGGCGATGAAGTTGTTTAACCCGTGATCCGCGGCCACGGTGAGGGCGCTGGCGCTGGCCTGTGCGGCAGGGGCGGCTGGCGTCGAAGGAAGCCGCTGACTTTTCAGCTTCTGTTGGAAGCCGCTGAGCACCCCAAGGTAATAGCTGTTTTTTTCGGTGATGGTGGTGCCGGGGAACCGTCCTTTGTTCTGTTGCCACAGAAAATTGAGTTCTCGCTCCAGAAAATGGTAGCAGTATTCGGCTACGGCCACGTTTTCAGCCAGACCGAAAAGCTCGATGGTCTTACAGCGAAGGTCCCGGAGAGGGTCATAGGTCTCGGCCTGGATTACCTTGACGTAGAAATAATCGCGCAGGATGGCGGCAATTGAGCGTTGCCAGCCATGGATTCGTTGTTTGCCGGTGTTGATGACGGAGCAGCGATAGCGACGGTCGGTATCGTCTGCCGAGAGTTTAAGGTTATATTTGGCGATCAGTTCGTTGGCTTTCTCCATGGCCAGCGCCGCTTCATGTTCGTTAGTCGAGCGGCCGAGTGCCAGAAGTTTTTCCACCTTGGAGAAGAAGCGGCGGCCCTCGTTGACTAGTTGCGAGTCGCTTTCCAGTTCCTCAAATATTTCCGGACTGTCGCCGCGAGCGGTTCGGTAGACCGGTGGCACGCCGAGGCGAAGGCAGGCCTCTTCAAAACGAGGTCCGTGGCCGGCATCCTGGTATCCCCAGGCCCTGCAGAGTTGGTGGGCCATCTCATGCTTGAAAATATTGATAGTCACTGACCAGGAACGGGTGGCAATCAGCTCATGGTTGATGCGGATGGTCTGCGAGGCTTCGCGCCATTCGCCCATTCGGCGGTTGGCGGTAAAGATCTCGATGGTCGGGGTCGGTAATGTGACCTGATAGCGAGAGCAGATGTCTTCGAATTCATGCAGGAGCTGTCGTGTCCAGAGTGTGGTGTAGTGATCGTGATTAAGGGTAGGCATGGGCGGAGTGGGGAAGGAGAGTTTTTATTCTTCGTCAGTGACCGAGCGGCGGCTTTTTTGTTTGAGGGTGGAGCGGTGTTTCTTGGCGTCAAGGCGCTTCCGTCGTGATGAATAAGGTACTTTAGTCTGATGACGGGGTTTGTCTTCAGCTAAGGCGTTGCTCAGCAGGGTAACGAAGCGAGAGAGCACGGCCTCCTTGTTGGCGTGCTGGCTCCTCTCGGCAAAGGCCACCAGCCACAGCCGGTCTTCCTTGTTGATCCGGGTGGCTAAGCGCTGCCGGATCTGGGCCTTTTGCTGGTCTGAGAGGGAAGGGGATGCCGCAAGGTCGAACCAGAGTGTAACTCGGCTGTTGACTTTGTTGACGTTCTGGCCTCCAGGCCCTGGGCTGCGTGAGACCGTGAACCACAGCTCCTGTTCGGGGATGAAGAGAGATGGGGTGATCTTGAGCATATTCAGCTCTTGATCCAGATGGGCATCTCGGGATGGAGGCGACGAAATCTCGGGTCACTGTCGATGCTGTGGTCCATCTTACGGTTGGCGATCAGGATGCCGCCTGGCTTCAACTGTTCTTCGATGAAGCGCTCGAAGCGGCGTTCCAGGGCGCCATCATGGAAGGGTCGGAAATAGTAGATGACATCAAACCGTGAATACCCTTCGAACTCCCAGATATCCTGCAGTGCCACTCGTTCCGGGCCGTGGATCTTGATGGCGACGGAGCAGGGAAAGGGGTCTTTTTCCAGGCCGTAGACGTCAAACTCCATTTGATCGGCAAAGAGCAGAACATTGCCGATGCCGCAGCCGATATCAAGAAAGGCGGGGCGGTCCTGAGAGTGCTGGCCGGATTCGGCAAGGGCTTGACGGACGCAGGCGATCTGGGCGTAGACCTGGCGGGTATCCATGGCTACGAAGGGGTATTCTGACTCGGGATCGTTCTCGCTCTGGCGCTGGGAGTCATGGGTGAAATAACCGATAAAGCGGTTGATGACCCCGAAGAGGATGTCACGTTCGTCATCAATGGTGTGTGGCATGGTGGGGATGATTGGTTGAGGGAGTAGATGGTGACCTAGTATCTTAAAAAAAATGCAGCATACTCGTGTATGCTGCATTTTGAAAACAAAAAAAGAAATTAGGTTTATGCCTTTTTTCTTCTTCGGGCACCAACCAAGCCTGCCAAGCCGGTTCCTAGGAGGAGCATAGTGGCAGGTTCGGGAACAGGGTCACCTTCGTAGTTTGGCCTTTGCCGCAAGTAGAAAGTTGCAACTGGACTATTGTCGGTAATAGCATAAAGAAAAGATACTGTTGCGGTATCTGGCACGATGCCGTCGAAAAAGTTTATATAATCACGGGTAGTAATAACTTCATTATAGGACATAAATACATCAGACCACCACGGTCGGAGGCTATTCGCGCCTTGGGCGAAGGAGAGGCCGTCGCCGTCGGGGCTGGGAGTGCCGAGAATTTCTTGGAGCTCGTGGTCATAAAAATTCCAATCCGCACCGGTGTTGTTAGTGACTTCTTTTAGAAGCCAAAAACCTGAATCGTGGTTGCTTCCGGTGAGGTTTCCGTTTCCCCAGCTGTTCAGTCCAGCTATCGACATTGTTACATCTAGACCAGTGATCGTTTCTTGAAGGGTGATTGGATCTGATTGTGTTCCAGTTCCACTGCCACCTGTGATTGTTACACCTGTGCCCACCTCAGAGAATGTCAAGCCGTTTACGGTAACTGGGGTGGAATGGGCCATCCCCGCCACACCGAGCAAGAATAAACCAGTTGCTAACGCAGTTGCTAAATTTTTTTTCATAATCATTTCTCCTTTCTGTATGTTTGGTTGCGTCCCGCGAGGCCATCCCGCTGAACGCCCTACCTTTTTGGCGCTGGCCAATGAAAAATAGAGGCGAAGAGTGGGCTCGTGTTTATTTAGTATTCACCTGCAATTATTAATCCATAATATGTTATTTTTAATGATGATGAGTTAGTATTCTGATAATATTATTTT
>VMSU01000247.1 GCA_013792005.1 Desulfobulbaceae bacterium | reverse complement strand
GGATCTGGGTCAGATTTGGTTGCGCCGATTGAACAAAACCGCAGGCTTAGCAGCGCTACGTCGAGGATTTTGTGATTGAGTCGCGACCAAAGATGGCCCAAAGCCGGGATGCGTTATGGTAAATTGGTATTTTCCGCGTCCATTAACTCATGGTGTTTACGGTTATGGCAGCAATGCCTGCGTAACGGCCAAGTTTTCCGAGAGTGACCAGTAAGGCAAAGCGAGGGAAGTTTAGTTTGAGCAGACCGGCCGCCAGGCAGAGCGCGTCGCCGATGATTGGCAGCCAGGAAAAAAGGAGAGACCAAGAGCCATACCGTTTATAGGCGGTCATTGCCTGGTTGATGGTATTCTGCTCGAGTCGCAATGCCTTGTTGATGAGTAGCGTTGATCCCCACATTCCGATGGCATAGGTTGTACACGCTCCGAGTACATTTCCCACCGTAGCGGTGGTAACCAGCATTGATACCGGGAGTTCTTTGGTAATGAGTGTGATTAGCAACCACTCCGAGCCCAAGGGGAAGATGGTCGCGGCAAGAAAGCTTAAGCAGAAAAGCGCTGCCGCGCCATGAGAGATGAGGAGTGCTTCCATAGTATGCTGCCGAGTGTGTCTTACGATGATTTGATCTGTTGATACGCCCCGTCATGATAACATACGGGTGGCGGTGTGCCAATCATACCATCAACGGCTTCACTATTATATGCGGGTGTGATCTTCGTGGTTCTTGCCGAGCGCTTTGGTGAGCACTGCTTGTAATTCACTAATATTGTACGGTTTTTGGAGGATTTCGAAATTGTTGTTTTTGGCAAAACGCTGACGTATCTCTTGCTCATTGTAGCCGCTGGAGATGATGATCCGGATATCGGGGCAGATTTTACGGAGTTCGCGAAAAGTTTCTACGCCATCCATGTGCGGCATTGCCAAGTCAAGCAGCACAGCAACAATCGAGTCGGGATTGGCGCGGTATTGTTCCAGCGCCTGAAGGCCGTCTTCAGCGGTAATGACTTGGTAGCCGAGTTTTTGCAGCATGTCTTGACCTAAGGTGAGCAGGGTCTTTTCGTCATCGACCAGGAGGATGGCGCCGCTCCTTTTGGTCGGAGTGCTTTGCCGGGAGTTTTGAGGCGCCACTATGGGATGTTTGGGTGAGGCGGGCAGGATGACCTTGAATGTTGTGCCTTTGTTGAGGACGCTGTTAACTCTGATGGTGCCGTTGTGGCCACGGATAATCCCGAGGGTTGCTGCCATGCCCAAGCCTCGTCCTGTGAATTTGGTGGTAAAAAAGGGCTCACAGACCCGTTTTGCAGTCTCTGGGTCCATGCCGCATCCTGTGTCGGCTACTTCGATAAAAACGTACAGACCCTCTTCGAGATTTTCATCAAGCCAGCTTCCCTCCAGGTAGTCCTGATCGGCTATCATCAATCCCGTAGAAATGGTAATCGTGCCCCTCTGGTCGCCAATGGCTTCGGAAGCGTTGATGACCAGGTTCATCAGGACTTGCCTGAGTTGGGTGGCATCGACTTCCACCGAAGGGAGTTCCTGGCTCAGGTTGAAGTGCAGTTCAGCTTTTTTGGAAATCGAGACTTCAAGCATATGAGCCATGTCGGTTATCAGGCGGTTGAGGTCCAGGATTTCGATGACGAACTGTCCTCTTCCGGAAAAGGCGAGCATCTGGTGCGAGAGGGCAGCAGCTTTTTTTGCCGCCAGCTCGATTTGGACCAGGTTGCCGAGAACCGGGGTGGTGGGTGGAAGGGTCATTTTTGCCAGTTCGGCATGTCCCAGGATGACCATCAGGATATTGTTGAAATCGTGGGCAATGCCGCCAGCAAGCACGCCTAAACTTTCCAGCTTTTGGGTGTGCTGGAGTTTCCTCATGAAGCGGAGTTGTTTTTTTTCTTTTGCCTTGAGTTCGGTGATGTCTTCAATTACTTCGATATAGGAGGTTGGGGGCTCGTTGCCGTTTGGCAAGGGCACCGTACGGATACGAACGGTAATCTGTTGGCTGTTGTGGAGGGTCTCTTCCCGTTCGGTTATGGCTGGTTGTCCGGTTCTTAAGGCAATTGCGCCAGGGCAGTCGGCGCAGGGGTGGTGCCTGCCTTCAAATCGCTCGTAGCACAGAGTTCCTGAAAAGTGTTCGGTTGGTTTGCCAAACCACTCAGCCTGGGTGCGATTGATCATCGCAATACGGTTGTTGGCGTCAATCACTGAGACCCCAAGCGGCAGGTTGTCGACCAAGGTGCGATAGCGGGTCTCGCTATCGCGCAGGCCCATCTCGGCCTTTTTGCGGTCATGGATTTCATGTTGAAGCGCATCATTGAGCTTTAGCAGTTTGGTTGTCCGCTCTTTCACCTTGGTTTCGAGTGCCCGATTCACTGTTTGCAGAGACTCATGAAGCACCAAACTGTCGAGTCGGGTAACGATAATATCTGCAACGCGATTCATCATCGGTTCAAGGGGCAGGAGTTCCTGACGCGGTCTGGTATCTGCCAGGATGAGAATTGATATTTCCCCGAAGAAGCGTCGTCGGATCAGGCAGATGGATGAGCGGATAATCTCTGCCATGCCCGGACTGATGCTTATGATGATGGCGAGAATTTTTTCTGCCTCTTCCTCCGAACAGACATGATTATCAGCGGGAATTGAGGCAGTCGGCAGTGGAATGACCATCAAGATGGGTTGGGTGGCTGCTAGAGGATGCGATGTAGCATGGCTGTGGGTGATGGTAATCTCTTTTTCGTTTACTGATCCAAAGAGACAGAATTCTATCCCCTTACAGCTCGCGATTTGCTCCAGAGCGATGCTGATGACTCGGTCCGGGGTGGACGCCGAAGCAATTTTTTCCGCTACCATCCCCAGGAGGGAAAAATCATTGGCTAGGGTTGATAGGCGTTCATTTTCTGTTCGTAAGAGGCGGATTTGTTCTGTAAGGTCAACGGGGGAGGATGGTGGAGACATAAGGGGAAAACCTGTCAGTGGCAGAGATATTTTGGGTGATTATGTCTGGGCTTTTTAGCCTATTGTTTGAGTCATTTGTAATTCTCATTAAGGCGATGGTTAAACTAAAAAAATACTTACCAGTCAATGATAATCTTTGCCGAATAAGGGGGTCTGGCATTTATTTATGAAGATGATCTTGTTGTGGGGGCGACGATCAATGACATTCGGAAACCTTTGGAATCGGAGCGTTGTTCTATTAATGCCTGACAAAGGAGATCCGGCATGATGCCTCTTTCTACTCGACAGAGACCTAAAAGCTCTGTATCACTTGGGTGAGTAAATTAGCCTTAATTTTTCGTAACTATTTAGCAACACTACATCTGCTTCGCAGTCTCCCCACAGTCGCTTAGCTGTCATAAGCCTGCTCACATAGACGAGCTATAGTTCACTGGCTTATTTCGCGCATCTGTAGCGCTGCTGGAATAGTTACAGTTTCCGGCATCTGCTCATTTTGCGGATTGAGCTGGATAGTTACTTTCTTCAATACTTGTGAAGATGTGGCAGAGTAAAAGTAATGCCAGTTTTCAGGGTAACTACTTTTCGTTCAAGAAAAATGGATTCAATATGGAAAAAGAAGATTGGCAACAGAAGGGGGCTGGACACCGTCAGCGCTTGCGTGACAAGTTTCTCGAGCGTGGGATCGAAGCCTTTGCCGATGATGAGGTGCTCGAACTCCTGTTGGCCATGGGAACCCCCCGCAAGGACTGTAAGGCTGAGGCTCGATCCCTGCTTGCTACCTTCGGCACTCTGGCCAGGGTCCTTGAAGCGTCGCCGGCCCAGTTGCAGCAGGTGCCAGGGGTCGGGCCAAAAAATTCATACGCCATTCATTTTATCCAAGGTGTCGCCCGGCGTTATCTGCAGCAGCGGTTGTCTGCCAAGCAGTATGTACGTTCATCGTCAGAGGTTAGTGATTATCTGATTCATGCTATGCGGGATTTGAAGCGTGAGGTGTTGATGGTAATCTATCTTGACGCCAGTCACGCCATTATCGATACCGAAATCGTGGCTGAGGGTACCCTTGCCAGTAATACGGTCTATCCCAGAGAGCTGATTAAGCTTGCTCTGTCACGCCATGCCGCGGCGGTGGTTGTCGCACATAATCATCCCTCCGGGAGTCCCACCCCTTCACCGGAGGATCATCGCTTGACGCGGAACCTCTATCTCGCCTTGTCTTTAGTCCAGATCAGGCTGCTGGATCACCTGATTGTCGCGGGCTCCGGTCAACCGTACAGTTTCGCCGATCATGGACTTATGCGCCAGTATGCCGAAGAGTGTGCAGGGCTTCTTCGGTGATCACCGGGGCCGGTCTTTATATCCACATCCCGTTTTGCCGGACAAAATGCGGTTATTGTGCCTTTAACTCCAGTGCGTGGTCTGGGGCTGAGGGACCTCTTGGGTATCTGGATGCTGTGGTCGTGGAGTTGGAACGTGTGGTGGACAGTTGGGGCGGCGATGTCGAGTTTGCCACCCTCTTTATAGGAGGTGGCACTCCCACTATTTATGGTGGAGATTCTTTGGCTGCGGTGATAGGTCAGGCTCTGCGCCGGCTTCATTGGTGTGATGATCCGGAGATTACTGTTGAGACGAATCCTAACACGGTGACACGCTCGAATCTCACTGCCCTGCGTGGCGCCGGAGTCAATCGTTTGAGTATCGGGGTGCAGTCTTTTGTCGATCACGAACTTGCCTCTATCGGTCGTAGTCATAGTTCAGCAGGGGCGGTAGCTGCCTTGACCTTGGCAAGGGAGGTAGGATTTTCTAATCTTAATCTTGATTTGATCTATGGGCTGCCGGGGCAGGATCAAGCTGTCTGGCGAGACAGCTTGATAACTGCTCTGGATCTCGAGCCCGAGCACCTTGCTCTTTACGAGTTGAGTGTTGAGCCAGGAACCCCTTTTGCCGAGCGCGCGGCGCGGGGAGAGTTATTGCTGCCCGAGGATGACACCCTTGCCGATATGGAAGCGCTGGCTCAAGAGGAGTTGGAGGGCCATGGCTATCAACGGTATGAGATCTCTAATTTTGCTCGTCCTGGATTGACTTGTCGCCATAATTTGAATTATTGGCACAACGGCAGCTATCTTGGTCTGGGTGCGGGCGCGGTTTCCTGCCTGGATGGTCTTCGGCTGAAAAATGTGGATGATCCGGATGGTTATCAAGCGAGGATTGCTGCTGGTCTTCCGGCCTTTCACGAAGGGGAGGCCTTGAGTTGCGAGGCGTCTTTTCGGGAGTCGGTCATCATGGGGCTGCGGTTGCTTGAGGGAGTAAGTCTTGCCTCTCTTTGGGCACGCTATGGACTTACTCCGTTGGCCTATTATGGTGCAACCCTTGAGCGGTTGCTTGAGCGGGGGCTTGTCGAAATAGTCAATGGACAGATGCGTCTGACGAAAAAAGCCCTGCCGGTGGCGCATCAGGTCTTGTCTTATTTAGTGTGATAAAGGGAGGAGTCAATGGCGGGTAAGGCGAAGAAGAGCTATCAGTGTAACGCCTGCGGAGCGGTCCTGGGGAAATGGGCCGGACAATGCCCGGAGTGCGAGGCTTGGAACTCTGTTGAGGAGGCGACGGCTCAGGTTGCTGAGGCCTTGCGGACGGTCGGATTCTCAGGGGCTGCGGCTCAGGTCAAGCGGATGAGTGATGTCGAGCTTGAGCAGTTCCCACGAATTACTACCGGCCTGTCCGAGCTTGATCGGGTACTTGGCGGCGGTTTGGTTCCTGGCTCGGTGGCGCTGATTGGTGGTGACCCCGGAGTGGGCAAGAGTACGGCTCTGTTGCAGGTCTGTTGCACTCTTAAAGGGGTGAAAGCCTTGTATGTGAGCGGCGAGGAATCCCTTCCCCAGATTGCTATGCGGGCTAAGCGCTTAGGTCTGCCTGCCCAGGAGCTGTTGTTGCTCGCAGAGACTCAGGTTGAGGGGATCTGCGCGGTGGCGGCTCAAGAGAAACCGACAGTTATGGTCATTGATTCCATTCAGACCATGCAGGTGGCCGGGATTGATTCCGCCCCTGGCGGGGTCAGTCAAGTTAGGGAGTCGGCAGCCTATCTTACCCGGTTTGCCAAGCAGAGTGGGGTGGCGATTTTTTTGGTCGGTCATGTCACCAAGTCTGGAGGATTGGCCGGTCCTCGAGTGCTTGAGCATATTATTGATGTAGTCTGTTATTTTGAGGGAGGGAGCGATTCACGGTATCGAATGATGCGGGCCATTAAGAATCGTTATGGAGCTGTTAATGAACTCGGGATTTTTGCTATGACCGAGAGTGGGCTGAAGGAGGTGAAAAATCCCTCGGCCATCTTTTTGTCTCGGGATAAGGGGCCGATGTCTGGCAGCGCCGTGATGGTGGTGTGGGAAGGGAGCAGGCCACTGCTTGTTGAGATTCAGGCCCTGGTAGACACTTGCTACTCGGAGCACCCGCGCCGGTTGGCCGTGGGACTCGATCAGAACAGGTTGACCATGCTGCTGGCAGTGCTGCATCGTCATGGTGGAGTGTCGACCTTTGATAAGGATGTCTTTATTAATGTCGTGGGCGGGGTCAAGGTGGAGGAGACCAGCGCCGATTTGGCCTTGATGCTGGCGATCTTGTCAAGTTTACAAGATCGGCCTCTACCCAGTGATATGGTGATTTTCGGTGAGATCGGTCTGGCCGGGGAGATCCGGCCAGTGCCCAATGGCCAGGAGCGATTACGGGAGGCAGTGAAACACGGGTTTAATCAGGCTATCGTTCCTAAGGCCAACGCTCCACGGACAGGGATTGCCGGGATGGAGGTTCATGGTGTGCAGAAATTGGCCGAGGCAATGGCGATTTTGGGGCGATGAGGATACGACGTGGCTCGTGCGTTATCCTGAAGACACTTAGGAGGTTGTCTCTGGGGTGATTCGATAATAAAATCTATTTCGCCTTTAAGTTGCTTTGCCTCGATGATTTTTGCGACGCCATCAGGATTGACAGGCCTGGATTGACATGGTAAAAGAGCATCCTGAATATACAGTGGAGGAATGGCCGAGTGGTTTAAGGCGGCGGTCTTGAAAACCGTTGAGCGAAAGTTCCGTGGGTTCGAATCCTACTTCCTCCGCCACACTATTCAAGGAGAGATGACCGAGTAGGCCGATGGTGCTCGCCTGCTAAGCGAGTGTAGGGTTTAAAGCTCTACCGAGGGTTCGAATCCCTCTCTCTCCGCCAGTTAAACATTCCAGGACGTCCGATAACGTCCGACTGACCCGCATGGCCATTGGCTTTGCGGGTTTTTTTTGATACGAAACGGAATAAAACGATCAAATGGTTAGTGCCAAACATGGTCTTCTGTTCATGCCCAAGGGATTAAGCCTATGACAAATGACAATGTCCCGTTGATCATCTTTCCTGGATTCATTGCTTTTATGGCCGTCGGCTATATTATCAGTACTTATAATAATTTTATCAAGTACCGTAACCGGATTGAAGAGTCCTGGAGCAGCATCGACATTACCCTGAAGCGTCGTTTGAACCTGATCCCCAACTTGGTTGAGATCGTTCGTGGGTATGAGGAGCACGAAGCGGAACTGTTACAGAAGGCCAGTCATCGATTTTCTGAGAACGCTGGAGCCCCGGAGCGGATGGAAGAGGAGAGCAGGTTGTCTCGCTCTTTGAACGGACTGATGGCGGTGGCGGAAGGGTACCCTGATTTGAAGGCCAGCGGGAATTTTTTGAGTCTGCAGCAGAGTCTCAATGAGATCGAGAAGGAGATTCAGTTGACCAGGAACCGATATAACATCGAGGTCCGCAAGTATAATACCTTGGTGGAATCCTTCCCCAGTCTTTTCATTGCCAGAAAATTCGGCTTCATCAAAAAAACCTATTTTACCTTGGAACTGGCTACGCAAGGCGATATGTTACGGGTGGATTTCTCCGATAAGGATTCCGCGCCGGCCACGTAACACTCTGGAATCCTCCTCCTCGTGTCCTTCCCATGCACCAGACCATGGTGTCTCATCTTGCCAGGTCAATGTCTTTTCTGCGTGAACTGAGTATCCTTAAACCTCGATAGAATATGCAGGGCGGGTTTAGTCAGCAGGGTTACGATCAACATCCCCGTGGCGAGAATGCCTAGGGTGATTAAGATTTCTATCTTAGTTGCTACATAATCAACGACCTCCCCGATGGGCGACGGCACAAAGCCTGGCACAATGAGGCCAAAACCTTTTTCAATCCAGATTCCGGTAAAAAGAGAAATTGCCGCTGTCATGAGGTATTTGGTGTTGCATTTGGTCGGGTCAAAGGCAAAGAGTAGCGTGCCGAGGATGTTTAAGCTAATGGCTGTCCAGATCCACGGGACTAAGGCATTATGACCGTCAAGCCCAAAAAATAGATATTGAGCCGACATGCTGTGGTGGGTGAAGGTGTAGAACTCTTTAAAGACTTCGGAGAAGAGCATCAATAAATTGATCACGGCGGCGACAACAATAATCCTTTTGAGCTTTTTGAAGATGATCGGGTCGATGGGATAGGTTGTCGTTTCTTTTATGGCAATGATTACCATCATGATGACAGCCGGTCCGGCAGCAAAGGCAGAGGCCAGAAATCTGGGGCCGAGCAGGGGATTGTTCCAGAATGGTCGGGCGGGGAGTCCCTCGTAGAGGAATGCGGTCACCATATGAATGGATACTGCCCAGAAGATCGAGAGAAAGACAAAGGGGCGGTATTTCCAGTCAACCGGCTTTCTGTTGTGATAGTTGCAATAGAGAATGTAGAGAGGGACTAAGCTGTTTAGGGCGAGATAGCCATTTAAGACCAGAACATCCCAGGTCAGGATGGAAGATGGCCAGTTAAAGAGCCCTATACCCGGGATGATATGCCACAGGCGATGTGGTCCTCCCATGTCAACGGTAATAAAGAGTAGGCACATGACCAGGGCTCCGACAGCAACACATTCGCCGATGATCACCACTTCATGAAAATCTTGGTCTTTAAAGATGTATGCAGGGAGGATTAACATGACAGCTGCGGCTGCCACACCGACAAAAAAAGTGAAATTTGAGATATAGAGTCCCCAGCTGACAATATTAGACATACCGGTGACGATGAGCCCTTCTCTGAATTGGGTGGAATATGCCCAGACTCCAGTCCCGATCATGGCAAGTAGCGCTAAGAGGTATATCTTGTAGCTGGTGCCACCTGTCAGCGCCCATGTGCTGCAATCTGAGATGAAAGCAGCAAATCCTTTTCGGTGGGGATTTCTCATTATTTTCCTCTCTGCAGGTTTTTCCTGGAATTTGTTTGGTGATGAGAACCTACAAAAATCTGAACAAGAGCATGGTCAAAGAAGTCCGAGCAATGACTGTTAATCGATAAAATACCAAAATTTGGGATCTGTCCCTAGCTCCTCCTTCAATCTGAAAACCTTCTTATTCTTTAACACAAATCTGATTTCGCTATCAGGGTCAAGCAGATTGCCAAAGACCCGAGCGCCGGTGGGGCACGCCTCCACGCAGGCTGGGAGCTTGCCTTGCCTTGTCCTTTGGATGCAGAAGGTGCATTTTTCCATGGCTCCTTTCATCCGCTGCCTGTTGCCGAGATAATGCTGTTGGCGGGTTATCTCCTCTTTGGGCACATGAGGTTTACCCCAATTAAATCTCCGTCCCCAATACGGACAGGCTGCCATGCAGTATCGACAACCGATGCACCAGTCATAATCAACCACCACAATGCCATCTGGTTCTCGCCAGGTTGCTTTGATGGGACAGGCCTTGATGCATGGGGCATTTTCACAGTGGAAGCATTGGACGCCCATGTAGAATTTATCAGCTACCGGGACTTGATGGAAATATTTGCCATCACCGGTGCTTGGATCGAGTTTGCCGGGCTCCATTTCAAAGACTCGGATGTACTGGGTCTTGGAGGTGCGATCAAGATTGTTTTCTTGGACGCAGGCCTCTACGCAATCCATAAAGCCTTCACATCTGGTAATATTAAAGGCATAGCCAAACAACACTTTTTCCCGTGGTTCCTGAGCACTGATCGTAAGGTCAAGATTGTCGTGTAGTTTGGCAAGTCTCGTCAGGCGTGCTACGGTTTCATCTTTCTCTTGCTGAGTCATCAGCCGGTAGTTTTTTTTGAAGTATTCCTCCCACTTCAGCGAAAACTCCTCACTGGTTGCCGGAAGACTTTTCAGGGAGCATCCAGTTGCCAGACTGGCCGATCCTGCCGCTGCGGCAATGGACAGTCCTTTTAGAAAGGATCTGCGGCTGCTTTTCCCTTCAGGGAGATCTTCCTTTTTCATTCGGCCTTCTTCTTTTTTGCTGGAGTCCATTACATACCCCTAGTTTTTTAATGGCAGAGAATAGGTCGCAGGCATTCTCTTTTTAAACCTGGGGGCATGGGGGGGGTGGCAGGTGGTACAATTCTGGATTACTCGCCCCCCAGCCCAGTATTTTACCCTTTTCCCATGTGCTCCGCCGAGCCAGTCTCTTTTCTGCCTGAAATGGCATTGTCCGCAGAGTTGGTAGCTGTGGTCGAAATCAATTTTCTTTCCTTGTTTGTCCACTAGCGTGTCCCGATCGAGTGCATGATGACATTCAACGCAGGCCAAATTGTTCTCTCCCTGCCCATGATTCATGGTGATGTCGCCGTGGGCAAGCAAGGCGCCGTCGCTAACCAAAACTTTTTTGTCCTGATTGTGGCAGGCGCTGCATCGATAGCGTTCGATGGAATGCTTACGGGCTAACACTTTGAATTCGTTACCTAAGCCAGTTTCTTTGGCCCAGACGGTCTTGTCGGGAAGGGGGTGGGTTGATTCAATCCGGCTCGAGTCATATGGTTCATTGGCTTTTAAAATTCTGTCTGTGATCGAATTTTGACTCGCCAAAGAGCTTTGAGGTGTCAGAAGCATTATCCCGAGGATGAGCGCTGGCCAACTGGAGCTAGAGTGTAATTTCATCATAGTTCTCCAGGTCACTTGTTTCTTACAAACTCCACGAGAGGTTCGGTGCTCAAGACCGGGACATGGCATTGGCGGCAATTTCCCCGGGAGGAGTGTTCAACCCGAATTTCGGTAACTGCCCCTGGCCCGGTGTGACAGGCAATACAGTTCTCCCGCAGTTGCAGGCTGTGGGGGATCGGTGGAGGGGAGCCTGCCAGGAATGATCTCCCCAGTTTAGGGGGATTGATAGACTGCCAGTTGGTCTCAACAAAGAGTTTCTCCTCGAGTTTGGGGACATGGCATTGGTAGCACAGTTCATTCTCCGGGTGTGGGGTTACCGGGACAAATCTATCCAATTCGGCATCATAACCACCCTTGGCATGACAGGAGAGGCAATTGTCCGGTTGCGCACTGAATGATGGCGCCACTGCATGGGGGATTCGGGGCGGGGAGCCGGGGTATTGCCGTAACTCCTCGAAGCTCATCAGGTTTCGAATACCAGAGTCCGCTGCCATGTACTCTTGCGGAGTTGCAGTATAGGTCTTGAAGATTTTTTCGCCGTCTGCGTCAAAGTTGTGGGGGATATCTGTCGCTGCCACTGCTCGATCAAGTTCCCCGACTCCGAGAAGGCAGATAGCGGCAAAAAACAGAGCGCCTTTGCCGGGTTTTTTATCTGCTCTATTCATGAGACTTTCTCCAGTCGAACCGCACATTTCTTGTAATCAGGTTGTTTTGAAATGGGGCAAAATGCATCCAGGGTAACTTCGTTTATCAGGTAGCTCTCATCAAAGAAAGGTACGAATACCATGCCGCGGGGTGGAACTCCTCGACCATTGATTGAGGCTGGCATGATAACCGAGCCCCTTCTGGAGATAATCTTTACTTTCTCCCCGTTGATGACCCCAAGGTCAGCTGCATCTTCAGGATTAAGTTCGACATAGGAAGAGGGCATGGCCTGATGGAGGATGGGGACTCTCCTCGTCATGGAACCGGTATGCCAATGTTCGATGACCCGACCGGTGTTCAGCCAGAAATTATACTCGGCATCCGGAGACTCGGCCGCAGGTTCATAGGGGCGGGCCCAGATCCAGGCGGTGTTATCTTTCTTGCCGTAGAAATCAAACTCCTTGCCATTGGTGCAGGCGGGGTCATATTTGGGGTTGAAGCGCCATCTGGTCTCCTTGCCATCTACAAACGGCCATTGCACACCCGAGCGTTCCAACAGAACCGTGTATGGGGCCATGTTGTGTTTTGGGCCTTCATGAAAACGTCGGTACTCTTCCCAGATCTTGCCGATGTATTCGTCCTCCCCCCAGGGAAACTGTTTTTCAAAACCCAGTCGTCTGGCAACTTCGATCAGTTGCCAAGTGTCAGACATCGCCTCGCCCGGAGGGGGGACGATTTGGGCAAAATGTTGGGTGCGACGTTCAGAGTTGCCAAACATGCCTTCCTGCTCAATCCACATGGCAGCGGGAAGAATCACATCGGCCACATCAGTCGTCGGTGTTGGGTAGACATCGGAGACCACCACAAAACGGTCGTCTTTCAAGGCGCCGTTGCGGTAACGAGTCAGGTTCGGCATGGTTACCATGGGGTTGGTGACCTGAATCCAGATGAACTTGATATCTCCGCGATCCAAGGCCCGGAACATCTCCACGGTGTGGTAGGTTGGTTTGGGGTCAATGTTGCTCACCGGCACATCCCAGATTTTTGCGGCCAGTTCCCGGTCATGTTCATTGGCGACCACTCCGTGCGGTAGAGCATGGGTCAGGGTGCCGACTTCACGGACTGTGCCGCAGGCGCTGGGTTGACCGGTGAGAGAGAATGGGCTGTTGCCGGGAGTGGAGATCTTGCCGGTCAGGAGATGGATGTTGTATACCAGGTTTTGGATCCATGTTCCCCTGGTGTGCTGGTTCATGCCCATGCACCAGAAGGAGGTCACCTTTTTAGTGGGGTCACCATAGAGAGACGCCAGATACTTGATGTCTTTGGCGGAAACGCCGGATATTTTTTCTACTTTTTCCGGGGTGTAATCGTCGAGGAATTTTTGATATTCGTCAAAATTGATCGGCTCTTCTTGGTCCGTGAAGGCAAAGTGATCTTCAGTCCCGTAACCGATGTTGGTTTTGCCTTTGTGGAACGAGACATGGTTGTTGACGAAATCCCAATTCACCCATTTGTTGCGGATAATTTCATGACAGATGGCATTGGCCACGGCCAGATCGGTCTGTGGCTTAAACAGAATTGATTTGTCAGCCGCTTGACTGGTTCTGGTGGTGCGGGTGGCAAAGTCGATAAGCTCGACATTGGTGCGGCGTTTACGGTTGGCCAGCATTCTCGAAAAGAGGACCGGATGCATCTCCGCCATGTTGTTACCCCAGGTAACAAAGACGTTGGCATGGTCAATGTCTTCATAACAGCCCATTGGTTCATCAAGACCAAAAGAGGTCATGAAACCTGTTACCGCACTGGCCATGCAAAGTCTGGCGTTGGCTTCGAGATTGTTGGTGCCGATGCAGCCTTTGAAGAGTTTGGAGGCGACATAGCCATCAGGGATAGTCCACTGTCCTGAGCCGTACATGGCGACGGAATCCTTGCCGTGCTTGGCAATGGTCTCCTTCATTTTTTCGGCCACGAGATCAAGGGCCTCTTTAATGGACACTTCAACCATTGCGCCATTTCGGCGAACCTTGGCAGTGGTGATTCGATCCTTGCCATAGAGGGCTTGTACGGAGTGGTAGCCTTTCACGCAGCACAAGCCTTTGTTGACGCTGCAATTAGGATCGCCTTTGACGGCAACTGCCCGATCTCCTGATACCCCGACTAGAACGCCGCAACCGGTGCCACAAAAACGACAAGGCGCTTTCTTCCAGGTAATCATTCCGGAAGCGCCATCTTGCTTTTTCCAATCCGCAAAACTGATGCCGGGGAATAGCGCCGCTGCGGTTGCAATGGCGCTGCTGGCAGCTGCGCACTTGATAAATGATCGTCTGTTAAGCATTATGGTCACCTCGTTGTTTCCCTGGTTGATCTTCATCATTATGGCCAAAGGTCATGCTCAAGGATTGCAATGACTTCAATCCCTTAAGTTGTTGTTGGAGTTTTGCTTCTGTGGCATCATCCGGTGTGTCGGTCACTAGAATAATAATTTCCTTGTTTTCCGCCGGGATTATCTCACACCAATCCATGGCTGTTAACTCTGCACATAAGGTGTTTATGGTCCCTGTCGTCGGGATCGCAAGGTAACTGAAGATTGGCATTCCCCCTCCCTTTTTTAAGTATCCGGCAGAGGCCGGTGGGTTGTGGGTGAAAAAAATGTGGTCCGGGATGAAGTGTCACCACGGAAAGTGTTGGGCAGTTACTCGGGTTGGTCCGGCAGTGCCTTGGATGGTGCTGAAGATTCCCTCATGAGAAAGTATAGCGCATTAAATTTTATTTTGTCAAACAAGAAAATAAATATTAGGAAAATACCTTGTGGCGAGGACTCAGAGGCGTGGGGAGGGGGAATGCCTATGAACTGGCTGCGACAGCATTCTTGAAGCCAGTCAATTGATGCTGTTGGGGTGGAGGAAAGAAATGAGTGTGGGTGGACTCTCTAT
>VMSU01000246.1 GCA_013792005.1 Desulfobulbaceae bacterium | reverse complement strand
TGGGTCAGATTTGGTTGCGCCGATTGAACAAAACCGCAGGCGTAGCAGCGCTACGTCGAGGATTTTGTGATTGAGTCGCGACCAAAGATGGCCCAAAGCCGGGATGCGTTATGGTAAATTGGTATTTTCCGCGTCCCTAAGCACTGTGCGGCCTTTTTATTATGACGTTTCTCGTACCTTCCAAAGTATAGTGATTCGGAAGTCAACATCACAGAATTGTAACTGAATAGCCGACCCTTTTCTTGAAATCAATCACTTTATGAAGATGAGTTTGAGGTCCAGTCGTAGGGCTTTGCTATCACTGATTTTTCTTGAACTACACCAAGTGAAGACGTTTAATTCAAGAAGGATAATTATGCTTCTTGAGTCTGTTTCTGATTGTTCGGGGGCAGGATGCCGTTTTGTCTTGGGCAGGAAGAGGGGTAGGGCCCTCTAGCTCTTGTCCGGCTGTCGCCGAGAACCAAGAGGACAGAGCAGTTGAGTGACTTTGACGGTTTGCTGGGAGAAGAAACTGGTTCAAACTTTTCTTCTTTCACTTTGTCAGCGTTGTTGCATTTTCAGCCTAAGGCGTTGTCCTCTGCCGCGATTGTCTTTATTGGTGGGGTTGTCTGTAAGCCAAAAATATGACGAATGGCTATCTTGATATCTTCCAGAATAATAAAGAGAGCTGGGACCAGTACCAGGACGATGACGGTCGAAAAAAGGATGCCGAAACCGAGTGAAATTGCCATGGGAATGAGGAATTTTGCCTGCCGTGAGGTCTCTAGGATCATTGGAGAGAGGCCGAAGAAGGTGGTGAGAGTGGTCAGCATGATGGGCCTGAACCGCTGGATGCCGGCGTAGATGATGGCAGAGAAGTGGCTGTAGCCTTCAAGGACCCGCCGGTTGGCGCAATCGATCAGCACTAGGGCATCGTTAACCACGACCCCTGATAGGGCGACAATGCCGAACATGCTTAAGATGCTTAAGTCATAGCCCATAATCAGATGGCCAATAATGGCACCGACGATTCCGAAGGGGATGCTGACCATGATGATAGCCGGCTGAAAATAACTGCGGAAAGGAATGGCAAGTAGCACATAGACCAAGAGCATGGAGATCATCATGCCGCGGCCGAGGGCCACCATGCTCTCTTTGCGGTCTGCCTGTTTGCCTTCGAAGCCATAAGCCAGGCCGGGGTATTTTTGCATCAGCTGAGGCAAGGTGTCTGTGGTGATGGAGTTAAGCACCAGGTCTGCCTGGTTGCGCGGGGTCACATCAGCAGTGACACTTACCACCCGCCTGCCGTCACGCCTGGTGATGGCGGTAAAGGCCTTGCCCCGCTTGAGTTCGACCACGTCTCGAAGCGGAACTTTGATTCCCTTCGGGGTGGTAAGCAGCATCTCCTCGAGAAAGTACTCGGACTTACGTTCCTCCTCCGGATTGCGCACCATGATTCTGATCTCGTTGCGGCCCCTGAGTTGTCGAATGACCTCAGTGCCATAGTAGGAGTTTCGTAACTGTCGGGCCACGTCAAGAGGGTTTAATCCGAGCTGATAGCCGACAGGTTTAAGGGTAAAGTCGATCTGGTCCTTGCCTGGGGTGAAGCCGTCGTCGATATCGGAGACGTTGGGGAAAAAACCGAGAGCTGCTGCCAGCTCACCACTTGCCTTTTCTAGCACGTCGGTGTTTCGGTGCTGGAGTTCGACGGTCAGCCCGGCCCCGGAACCGGGGCCGCCGAAATCCGATTGGAATTTCATGGTTTCGATGCCGGCAATATTGCCGGTCGCTTTGCGCCAGCGGTCGGTAAAGTCTGCGGTTTGCACTGATCGCTCCTCCGGTGGGATCATGAAGACCTTCACCCAGGTGCTATTGCTGTTGACAAAGGAGAGTATCCCCTCTACCTGCTGCTCCCGTCCAATTTTATTGATCAGCTGGTTGGCCGAGGCCAGAAGTCGATCATGCACTGCCATGGTATCCTCCACCGCTACCCCTACCGGCAGTTCTGCTGTGGCATACGAGAAATCAGATTCTACCTTAGGGAACATGATAATGCCCATCCGGCCGCTTTTTACATACGCCACGGCAATCAACAGGGTGACCAAGCCGATGGTGACACTGATATAGCGGTAGCGCAGGGAGAAGCGCAAAAATGGTCCGTATACATTTTTGATCAGAGAGGTAAGGCCATGGGAGACCTTTTGCTGCTGACGGGTGATAAAGATCATGATCGGATTCTTTAGTTCTTTCTGGTGGCTCAGATGGGCTGGCAGCACGAAGATAGATTCGAAAAGGGAGATAAGGAAAACCGAAACCACTACCACCGGAATATTGCAAAAGATCTTGCCCAATGTCCCCGGGACGAAATAGAGGGGCATGAAGGTGACAATATTGGTTAGAATCGAGAAGGTTACCGGCCCTGCGACCTCCCGCGCCCCCATCACTGCAGCCTCCATGGATCCGTAGCCGCGTTGCTTGAAGCTGTACACGTTTTCGCCAATTACGATGGCATCGTCAACCACGATCCCAAGTGAGATGATGAAGGCGAAGAGTGACACCATATTGATGCTGACCCCGACCTGGGGAATGAGCAGCAGGGCTCCGAGAAAGGAGATAGGGATTCCCATGGTTACCCAGAAAGCAAGTCGTGCCTCAAGAAAAATACCAAGCAGAATGAAGACTAATCCCAGCCCGAAATAACCGTTTTTCAGTAATAGCGCCATTCGTTGCCGGAAGGCCTGCGAGTCGTCGTTGACCGTGGCAACATGGATCCCGTCAGGCAGGGTCTGGCGTAACGTTTCGACGTGTTTCTGGACGGCATCGGAAATCGAAATCGGTGTTTGGTCTCCGACCCGAAAGACGTTGATGCCTAGAGCTGGCATTGTGTTGTAGACCAGGAACTGGTCGGTCTCTTCGAAGCTGTCTTTTATTGTTGCGATTTCCCCGAGGGTGACACTGGTGCCGTCGGCTCCGGTGACCACCGGGATAGAGGAGAACTCCTCCTGAAAGTCGCGACGTTCGGTCATCCGCACCAGGATCTCGCCACCCCTGGTCTTGATGGAGCCACCGGGAAGATCGATGGAGGCGTTTTTGATTTTAGCGGCAATGTCACTAAGTTTGAGGTTATAGCGCCTTAAGTTGTCTTGACTTACTTCGATGGCCATTTCAAGGGGGCGGTGTCCCTGCAGTTCTACCTGGGTGATGCCCTTGTCCTGCAGCAGTTGGTCGCGAATGGTCTCGGTTACATCACGGAGCACTGAGCGTGGCTGATTGCCATACAGGACCAGAGTGATGACCTGATTCTTGCGGGAGGGGATGGTGACTAAAGGTTCTTCCGCCTCGTCGGGAAAGGAGGTGATGCGGTCTATCTCGTTTTTGATGTCGGTCGCCATCTGTTGCAGATTGGTGCCGGTGACCGCCTCTATGGTAACTCTGCCGCTACCTTCGCTTGCCACCGAAGAGATTTCTTCAATGCCGTCCACCGACTGGATAGCCTCTTCTATCGGTAGGACAATGCCTTCTGCCACCTCTTCCGGGCTGGCGCCGGGATAGATTACCGAGATAATCACCTGATCGAGGGTGAACTCAGGAAAGACCTCCTGCTTGATTTGAAGGCCCCAGAGAAGGCCGCCAACCAAGAGAAAGAGCATCACCAGGTTGGCGGCAACCGAGTTTCCAGCCATCCAGGCGATGGGACCATGTTTGACGGAGTTACCGTTGTTCATGCTCGTTACCTTGTCCTGTTTGTTGATCTTCACCGGTGATTGTCTTGGTATCGTTTATGATGAGCGGCATGCCTTCCACTGGAGCTGCCACTTGCGAAGTAATGATTCGATCACCGGTCTTAAGCCCAGCACCAATAAAGACCTGTGCGCTATTTTTCCAGACCACTGAAACCGGCTGGATATGCAGAGTCTGCTCTTGGGAAACCACTAAAACCGTCTTGTCGTCCTTAAGGGCGGAGCGTGGCGCTTGATACACCTTTTCCAGCATTTTCCCGGTGATTTCGACCCGGACAAAACTGCCCAGCAATAGCGGGTTTCTCCCTCCAGTTGAGGCCATAGGGTCGTCCACCTCAATGAGAAGTTTGGCCATCAGTCCTTGTTGCTCCACATCAGGCAAGAGTTTGATGATTTGGCCGGTGCGTGGGCCATCATGATTGGCAAACACCTGGACTGGAGAGCCAGGTCCTTTGGTGTCCGGCAGGCTGAACCAGGAAAGTTTATCCTCTGGCACGGAGACTTCGGCCCAGAAGGCGTCAATGCCGACCAAGGAGGCAAGTTGCGACTGACTGCCAACCTGGGAGCCGAGATCAATATTTTTCTCTTTGATCACTGCGTTAAAAGGCGCTTTGATTACTGTCCGTTCCAGATCAATCTCCACCCGCTTGATATCAGTTTTGGCGGAGGCTACGATGGCCTGGATTTTTTCCAGCTGCGGTTTCCGCAGGGCAAGATCAATGCTTGAGGTATCAAAACCGTCACTACGACGCTTGATCAGCTCCCATTCCTGACTGGCAACGGTTTGGTTGCCCTCTTCGATGCGCAGATCGGCCAAGGCCTGTTGCAGGAGATTCTGCTTGCGTTTAAGTTCGAGCTGGTAATCGGTGTCGTCCAGTCGAATAATGACTTCCCCCTGGCTGATTATTCCCCCTGGAACAAATTGCGGATGGAGATACTTGACGGTGCCGGCCACTCGTGCCTGCAAGGTGATCTGACGGGAGGGGACCATGCGGCCAAGCGCTTCGATCGTCACCCTGGTACTGGAGTGAGTTACGGTCTCGGTCTCCACTAATACCTGCATCTTGGTCGGGGGCTTTTTCTTGGCGATAGGTTTTGTCTTTATTAAAGCAATTGCGACTCCCCCGCCGAGGGCAAGAATAACGAGAATAATGAAGAGTGCAGCCAATCGTTGTTTCCATGACCGCTGAGGTGTTGGCAGATCAATAGGGATTTCGCTGTTGTTAGCCGGATTTTCTTCTTTCATGTGACAACCCTTTCTTTATAGTCTCAATGACGACAGGCTCCTAGAGACTTGATTCGTTTTTTTCAGGTAGTGGCTCATCCAGGAGCCGCCCAGAGCTTTGTGGAGCCGGATTCGTGCAAGCATCATCTTTTCTTCGGAGGTGATCAGATCCTGCTTCACCTGCAACACATTTAACTCTTCTTTTAAGACATTGAGAAAACCGGTGCCTCCATTGAGATATCGGGTCCTTGCCTCCCTGATGGTGCGATCGGATAACTCTTGCTGTCGGTTGAGAGAGGCAATAGATGTGTGATATTGAAGTTCATCGGCCAGGGCATCCTCCACTTCACGGATGGCGGTGAACACCACCCGGCCGTAAGCGGCCAGACGCTCCTCGGCGATTACCCTGACCCGCTCCACTTCATTGCGGCGACGCTTCCCGTCTAGGAGGGGTGCGACCATGTTGGCTGCAAGATTGCGGAGCCAGTTGTCAAACAGAGAACTGAGTCCATCCGAACTGTAGGTGTGCGAGGCGGTGAGTTTCAGGGTTGGCAAGAGGTCCGCCTTGGCTACTGTGATATCGTGCTGGCCGGCGGCAAGCCGCATGCCGGCGGCCAGGATGTCCGGACGCTGATCTAAGAGGTCGGCAGGCAGACCGACACCAGGAATCTCCGGCAGAGCAGGGAATTGATCCGCCTGTAGTTGTTCGTTGTCGAGGCGTGCTTTGCCGAGCAAAAAGGCCAGCTGTCTTTTGATCGTCTTCTCCTTGCTTGTTAAGGGGATAAGAGCCGCTTCCAGCTTTTCGATGGCTTGCTGTTGTTGGTAGATATCAAGTGCAGTCGCTTTGGCTAGCGGAAATCTGAGGAGGATCAGTTGGAGCAACTCTCGTTGTAGTTCGAGTTGCTGCTGGAAAAGTTGCTGCTGTTGGCGAGTTGAGATAAGGGTAATCCAGTTTTCTGCAACCTGACCACTGACGCTGAGCAGGGCAGCTTTTGTGTCCTCTGCCGAGGCGTTGGCAAGCAGATCCTCACTGGTTATTTCTGCCTGTACCCGGCCCCACAAATCGATTTCGTAGCTGGCAGAAAGAGCAAGGGTCCAGTTATCGCTGCCGAGGGTTTGGTTGTTGTCGCTTCTGCGGTCCGTGTGTCCTGCTCCGCTGCTTGCTGAGAGCGCTGGCCACTGGGCTGACCCTGCCTTAAGGGCGGCGAAGTGGGCCTGGGACATTCTGGCGTAGGCTTCGCGGAGTGAAAAATTTTTATTCACCGCTTCGCTCATCAGGGTGTTGAGTTCCTTGCTGTCAAGATCCTTCCACCACTCTGTCGAAAGATCAATCGATCCTGGGGGCGCAGAAAACTGCTGTGGCAGCGCATCAAGCTGCGGGGGGGGAGGATTCTGCTGCCGGGTTAGGCAGGAGGAAATAATTGGTAACAGTAGAAAAAGGAGAAAGGTTCGCAAGTTCATTTAGATTTAACTCCTCCGTAACAGCGGAGCCCGGCCAGGGAAAAATCAGTGATGTGTCTGGCAAAGGACACGGCGTCTTCAAGACCGACCGGTCTGCGTTTCAGGTGATGGCGTCGCCCTTTTTCGGTCAGACCGAGGAAGAGGCACTGACTGATAATGCTGTGGCTCATGCGGAAAATGAGTTCGTCATCGGCCGGTTGGCTGTATACTTCTTTGATCAGCGCCTCCACCTTGGCTCTTTTGTCGGAGATGATCTGACTGACCAGCGGGCCGCTTTCGTCGGTGGGTTCGGCCATTTCCTTGGTCATGAGTTTACAGTAGTTGCCGGTCATTTCCGTGCTGAGAATTCTTTGCAAGAGGACAAGAACAAATTGATAAAAACGCTCTTGGACCGGGATGTTATTGCCGTCCTTGAAGGGGTAGAGGGCTTCCGCCTGGGCATGGGTGTACTGGATGACACTGCGGTAGAGACCCTCCTTGCTACCGAAATGGTAGTTGACAGAGGCGATGTTGGCTTCGGCCCTTTTGCAGATCTCGGCCACCGAGGTGCAAGCATACCCTCTGTCGCTGAATAAAATGGCAGCGCTATCGAGTAGTCGTTGCCTGGTATCTTTTTTTTGATTCTGATCTGTCACTTACCCTCCAAAAGAGATGTTGGCGCTTACCAAATTCCTAAGTTAACAGGTCTTGCTACGCATGATTATTTGTAACTACTCAGGTTG
>VMSU01000245.1 GCA_013792005.1 Desulfobulbaceae bacterium | reverse complement strand
CTGGCCTTGCTCTGTCAGGAGGAGGGATTCGGTCAGCAAGTTTTTCACTCGGCGTTATGCAGGCTTTGGCACGCAAGAGCCAGGTCAGTGAAGAGCCGATATATCCTCCGCCAGACACGGTGGAGAGATAGTCAAACCTATTGAGCCAATTCTTGCGTGCCAAAGCCTGCATAACGCCGAGTGAAAAACTTGCTGACCGAATCCCTCCTCCTGACAGAGCAAGGCCAGTCAGGTTCTGCGGCGTTGCCTCTGGGCGTCTGTTTTTGATAGATTCTAATTCCAAATCAACTATTTTTTTTGCACCTCCATGCATGCTGTCGGCTGGGTTGTACGGATAGTAGTCATCGGATAATTTATGATCATCTTTTGTCTTACTCATGGGATCTCCATTGAGGATTATTGATCCGGATGCAATATGTGGATTAGGGCCAAGCTGACTGCTTTTTGGTGTAGAAGTTTAATTAGGTGTTGTCGCCAACATTAGGATGAATTTATGTTGTTTATTCTATAAATATTATTAGGTTAATACCATGAATGTCAATTGTTTTAAATGCTAGCACCTGGCAGAATCAGTATCTCAATTTAGGAGATACAACTTTCTTGAGTTAACAAATCAATCCGAGTATTCTTAACCAGATACTGGTCAATGAATCATTGATCGAGATCAAGTTGCCGGATATGAGACGGAACTTTTGATGACGTAATGACAATCATGTTAAGGCCAGAGATCATGCGTTGCCCGCAAACTCATCCATACATTGGCCAATTTAGGGAGGTGATTTATGACAAACTCTGATAATTCCTTACTGAATAAGGGTACTCAAGAAAATGGTTCTTCAGAGCCTACAGACTATTTTACAGCAATTAAAACTTTAGTCATTCAGCGTCAAGCATGTGTTGCTGATAGTGACGAGGCCTTGGGGGTCCAGCGACAGATAGATGCCTTCTACGCGCAGGTGCGGGAGCAGATTGTCAATAACGATGGTCAGCCTCGTCAGGCAATCAGTTTTGGCACCTCGGGTTGGCGGGGGATAATCGGCACGGATATCTTCATTAAGTCCGTCGATGTAGTAGCTCGGGCTATTGTCAACATGTATGAGAGTGTTGATCAGGATCCGGAACTGCAGGATGCCCTCGGAGTTCGCTCTCTGGCAGAAGCTCGAAAAAAGGGATGTGTCTTGGGTTTTGATAATAGGTTTGGTAACGAGATCCTGGCAGAGCATATCAAGAAAGTGTTAACCGGGCAGGGGTTTGTTGTCCACTATGCCGGTGAGTCAACTACTGGGACGTTGTCTGCGGCGGTACGTGAAATTCATGCCGCATTTTCCATTAACCTCACCCCAAGCCACAATCCGCTCCAGTATGGAGGTTTTAAGTTTAACGCCGCCGATGCCGGTCCTGCCGCCCAAGTGGTAACAGATTGGATTACCAAACAGGCCAACATCTTGATTCTTCATCCGCAACCGCTCACTGCCATGGCAAGGCCGGAACTGTGTTTTTCATGCGATGCATTGAAGACATGGATGTCCTTGGTCCGCAAGGGGAAAGCTCTTCATGGAGTAGATTATGATGCTATTATGGATCGTTTGGCGGAAAGAGAGGATGTGGCGGTAGTGGTCGACTGTGTTCATGGCGCCTCACGAGTCCATGTTCATGAGTTGTTCAATCAGATTTCACCCCCCAGGTTGCAATTTCTCCGATGCAATGACGACCCAACCTTTGGGGGGATTGCCCCCGAACCGTCCACGGCTAATCTGGCTTTGATTCGCCAGGAACTCGCCTTGAGACCCGAGCCATTGCATCTCGGAGTCATTATGGACCCGGATGCCGATCGGATTCGGTTTACCGATCAGCACACCGAGATCAGCATGAATCAATTTGGCGCCATGGCGTATCATTTCTTACATGAGGTCAAGGGGAAAACAGGCATGGTGGCCAAGACCGTGGCAACCAGTAATTTTGCCAATGCCATCGCCAGAGCGCTGCACGAAGATATCTTTGAGCCCAGGGTCGGCTTCAAGGAGTTCAAACCCGTCATCGCTGAAGCGCTCGTCTGTTTTGAAGAGTCGGATGGCATTACCGTGATTGGCCATACCCCGGAAAAAGACGCCTATATCGGCTTACTCTTAGCCTTGGATATGATCTTGACCCTCAATAAGTCTCTTGGTGATTATCTTAAAGAGTTGCAGTCACAGTATGGTTTCTATGCCCCTGACAAGGATGGTGTTACTGTTACCCAACATGGTGATGCCTTAACGGCGACCTTGAAGGGGTTGGATCGTTATGCGGTAGGGGTAAAGATCAAAGTTGGCGAGGAGGAGCGAACTATTGTCAATGTGATAACCATTGATGGGCATAAGCTGATCTTAGACGATGACTCCTGGATAATGATCAGGCCATCAGGGACGGAACCAAAGGTGCGCTTTTATGTCGAAGCCAGGAGCATCGCGGGCAAGGAAGCTCTGTTTGAGACAGCGCGCAACATGCTTCGTGAACTTGGGTTGTTGTGAAATGTGGAAGCTGTCGTTTCAGGTTATTTCGTTTATGAGCTGAATAGTGATAGAACTGTCAACAATGGTAGACGGCATGCGGACCAGCAAAAGACATCCTAATAAAAACTACTGGATCTAAAAAACCATCAGCTCAGTGCTCATACCCCCATGGCCTCGGAGGTAAGGACATTCTTGTGGAAGCTAAGATCATTGCCGTGGCCGATGTCGCCGAAGCCATGTCCTCCCAACGCCCGTACCGGCCATCACTTGGGATTGAAGCTGCACTGCACGAACTGATCATCCACAAGGGGCAATGCTATGACCAGGAAATCGTCGACATATGTCTTCGCTTGTTCAATGAGCTGTCGTTCCACTTTGAAGAAACAGATTCCAGTATCTGAAAAATCGTAGCGATGAGTTCAAGTTGTCATGGGTGGGCAACTCCGATGCTATTTATTTTCCCTTTTCTGCAATATTTCTCTCCATTTCGTTAGCCGATCTTTGACGATCGCCTCATGGCCGCGATTGGTGGGATGGTAATACCTCCGTCCCGCTAATTCCGGGGGAAGGTGGTCCTGGGCAACCAGACCATCCGGTTGATCGTGAGCGTATTGATAGCCTTTGCCGTATCCGATCTCCTTCATCAGTTTGCTTGGCGCGTTACGGATGTGGAGCGGCACCGGCAGACTCCCGGTTTCCCGGATGTCCCGCATTACTTGATTGTAGGCGGCATATACCGCGTTGCTCTTGGGGGCGGTGGCCAGATAGATTACAACCTGGGCCAAGGCCAGTTCACCTTCCGGCGTTCCGAGTGTTTGATACGAGTCGCGACCATTAATGGCAATTGTTAATGCCTGGGGATCGGCATTGCCGATATCCTCGGAGGCGAAACGGATTAGCCGGCGGGCAATATAGAGCGGTTCCTCACCGGATGCCAGCATTCGGCATAACCAGTAGAGGGATCCGTCTGGATCACTGTCACGAAGACTCTTGTGCAGGGCGGAAATCAGGTTGTAATGTTCTTCTCCGCTCTTGTCATAGCGAAGACTACGGCGTTGAAAGGCCTCTTCCGCCGTGGCCAGGGTCAGGGTCAAGCCACCGGTTTCATTGCTTTCTGCCAGAGAAGTTGCGATCTCAAGGCTGTTTAAGGCCATGCGGGCATCACCATCCGCCATCCGTACCAGGTGGGTAAGCGCCGTATCATCTACCGTGATGTTGATAGTTCCCAAGCCTCGTTCTCGATTACTCAGCGCTTGATGAATAATTGCGGCGAGATGGTCGTTTGAGAGCGGCTCAAGGATCAGGACCCGACAACGGGAAAGGAGTGGGGCAATGACATGAAAAGACGGATTTTCAGTGGTGGCGCCAATCAAGGTTAAAAGACCACTTTCAACATGGGGAAGGAATCCATCCTGTTGGGCCTTATTGAAACGATGAATTTCATCGACAAAGAGAAGGGTCTGCGTCCCGTCCCGATCTCGGAGAATCTGGCTCTCTTCGACAATTTTACGGACCTCTTTGACCCCGGACATTACCGCCGAGAAGAAGACGAAATTTGCTCCGCTTAAGCTCGCCAGCAGGCGAGCGAGGGTCGTCTTGCCGACACCGGGAGGCCCCCATAGCAGCAGGGATGGTAGTTGGCGTTTCTCAATAAGACGTCCGAGGATCTTGTCTTTGCCGATCAGGTGCTCCTGGCCGATAAATTCGGCAAGAGTCTGAGGGCGCATTCGTTCGGCTAAAGGAACGGTAGCCGACTTCATATCAAAACTTGAGATTTCAGAAGGGAAGTCATTCGGTCTGCCAAGCGTTCTGAAGAAAAGACCAGTGATTCCAGATCGAGATAAGAGAGGACGTGGCGATCGAAGAGGACCTTGACCTGGGCCGGAAAATGATCTTCCAAAGATTCCTCCCAGTAGAGGACGAACTGTGGAATCATGGGCAGGACTAAGATGATCGCGGCAAGCGTTGCTCCCTCACCGTCGGTCGCTGTGCCACCGACAGCGGTAATGCCTGCCATAATATGTGGCGCTGACTGATCGTGGAAGAGCCGAGCCAGTCGATCTTCACAGTAGGTTGCTAATGTCTTGATTTTGGATATTGAATTAGGCAGACTTTCCATGCCTACCCAGTCGTGAGCAGGGAGATGATTCCCGCCACTTGCGACATAATTGTAGAGAAGAATCTGATCTCTGGGGTCATCCGGTTCTTGACCATCAATGGTCAAGGTTGACTTTGATAGGCTCACCTCTTGTCCCAGGTAATGGAAGATAAGCTTTCCGTTACAGTCAGCGCTGAATGTGGCCCCAAGGTGGGGCGCGATCTCCTCAAAATGTAACGGTCTGATTTTCTCTTTCAGCGAGGCAATAAAATCAAGATCCTTAATTTTTTGATCTTTAATAAAGGAAATGTCGGTGGTGATGTCAATCCCTGAGAGATTAATAAACGGACACTGGCCAGGGCTGACCCCGGTCTTCACAACAGCTGCGCCAAAGGCCAGACAAGTGGGGAACCCGCATTGTCGGCAATTGGTCATCGGAGTACGTTTGACAAGATCAAGGGGAGAGAGTTTAGGCATCGGTTTCGTAACTATCTTTTAATGCTTGATCAGACAAAGCCGACCACTGCGGTGATATTATCCTTGCCCCCGGCCTTATTCGCTTCGGCTATGAGCGTGTCGCAAGCCTCCTCAGGCGTTGATGCCTGCCGAAGGATAGATTCCAGGCGAGCGTCAGGGAGCATGGACCAGAGACCGTCTGAACAGAGGAGGATGCGGTCACCCTTGGCTACCGGGGTAATTGTGCAATCCGGGTCTTCAGGGAAGGGAAAGCCAACTGCTCGGCTCACCACATGCCTGGTGACTTTGGCGCTGTCGGATGATTGAGTTTTCGACAGGTCGCCTCTGGCGATTTCAGCGACATAGGTGTGGTCTTGGGTAAGCTGACGGAGATCTTTGGTAAGAAGATATGCCCTAACATCACCGACATGGCAGGTATAGAAAAGTCCCTTATTAACATAACCCAGAATGAAGGTGCAACCCATTCCGGAGTAGGCTTGATCTTCACGTGCTTTGTCAATGACCTGCTCGTTTACTTTGCATAAGCCATGAATAAGGAGATGGCGAATTTCATTCTGGTTGTTTGAGGCTTGGTTCAGGGCATCAGGGACCAATACCTGAATCATGGATTTGATTGCTGTGCGACTGGCAATTTCACCGGCATTATGTCCACCCATTCCATCAGCAACCATCATCAGGTTATTGTGAGGCAGGATGGAAAAGCTGTCTTCGTTGTTTGGACGTGTTTTTCCGGTATCGGTGCGGCCAAACAGGGCTACAGGGCATCTACAGGGACAGAAAAGGTGTTTAAGGAAATTCCAGGTCATAGATTACCATCCAGACTATTATTGCGCCATCGTTGCGCCCGGCTAAAAAAATGTGGGGTTTAGCCCCCATAAACAGACTACGGATACCGTCCCCGCCACCTTCCAGGGTGTGAAGGCAACGCCCGGATTCTATCTCCCATATTTTGATCAAGTCATCATCACCGGCGCTGAGAAAATGTGCGTTGTCTTGCAATAATATGGCGGCGTTGACGGTATCTTCATGGGGGACTAATGAACTAAGCTGTCTCCCGTTTTTTCTGTTCCAGATTTTAACATTTCGATCCCGTGCCCCTGAGAGGAAGAGACTTCCGTCGACAGTTGGTGATAGGATGGTTACCGGCATGGCATGGGCTGTGAGTTGACGAAGGCATTCACGTGTCCCTTTGTCCCATAAGCAGATAGTTCCGTCGTCATGACCAGAGATGCAGTCTGGGTGTTTATCGAAATGAACAAGGGATCTGACCGGCACTTTTTTGTTAGTGAGAAGTGATGTCGTTTTGCCGGTTGCCAAATCCATGATAACAATGTTGCCGCTGTCCTGTCCGAAACTGAGGGCGGTTCCATCAGGAGTGAAGGATAAGGCAGTAACCTTGTCTGTTATTGAAATCGTCTGCGAAATTTTTCCAGATTTTATCGATAATAGGTGGATTCCGGTGGGGTTTGCAAAAGCGAGAAGTCCGCGAGTGGCGCTATAAGTAATGGTAGTGACATCACGATAGGCCTCAAGTCCCTTGGGTTTGTGATTCTCAGCCAGGGTGCGGAGCATGATTTTACCTGATGGAGAGAGGTAAAAGATACGGTTTGTTCCAGGGATAAGGATCGGGCTGTCAACATGAGAACCAGTAGGAGGGAGTGTCTTTAACCTGGTCACACCTTTTATGCCCTTTTTTCTGCCTTGTACGAGGAGTTGTTCATAGGCAGGAAGAAAAACTCTGTCCTTGCGATAGCCAATATTCCCCCAGCCGCGAGTAAGTATCTCATGGCAATCCGCGTAGTGACCCTTAGCTAGTAAATCGCTGACATTGCGTTGAGTGGCTAGGTGGAGTTGGCCGGTACGGAAGGCATCGACTGAGTTCTTAGGAAAACATAACCTGTATTCCGGAAAAGATACGGATGGTAATTGCGAGGACGCGACACTTGTTGGAGTCGAGGAAGAGATAGCTTCTTTAAGGGCAATGGCCAGTGTCTCTAGAAGGGCAATTTTAGGCAGGCGCTGACTGATAGCCTCAAGTTGACGTAAGAGATAGGAAGGTGTAGCCCGATTACTTTGCCAGCGGAGCAGAATATTATTGAATATAGCCTCGGGAAGCGCATCATTAATTTCCAGGGCATGGGCAAGGCAGGATTCAGCCTCTTTGCTCTTCCCCAGCTCCAGGAAGGAGACCGCCCGGTTATTGTAATTTTCCGCTTCCAGATCAGTGAAATCAATCTCCATGTACGGGCAATCTACCCGATAGAGTTCGATATAGGCTCGATTGAGGTCACTGCGGAGTTCTGAAAAATCTTGGTAACGGTTTTTCGGATCAAATGCCACGGACTTTTTAAGTAGGTGGGGCAACGTCGGTGGAAACGCATTACCTCCCGGAGGAGGAGAAGGGTCCAAGGGTTCGGGAACTTGATTGTTCGCATATGGCTTCCGACTACAGAAGATGAGCCAAAGGCAAATACCGAAGGAAAATATATCGGTGCGGCGATCAACGTTATGGGTATCACGAAATTGTTCTGGAGAGGCGTAGCCTGGTGTGCCCCGAAATCCGATGGTTCCTTCTTCTGTGCCTTGCGTATCCGGCATAGGGGCAATCGTTGAAGGATCTGGAGCGGTGATGCTTTGAACGATTCCAAAATCGGTGATTTTGACCAGCGCGTTCTTGGTGACCAGGATATTCTGGGGCTTGATGTCTCGGTGGATGATACCTTTTGAATGAGTGAACTCCATACCGTGACAGAATTGAATAGCCATGGACAACGCTGTGCGGAGATCCCGACACCGACCGGTCTTGATCCAGGTGCTTAAATCACCGCCATCGACATATTCGATAAAAAGGTGCGGTATCGCATTGATTGATTGAATATAGAAGCAAGTGGCAACATTGGGGTGCATTCCCATCCGCACCCAACTTTCTGCTTCGGTAAAAATTCGTTTTGCTCCTTCCTGATCGGCAAGAACCTCGGGCTTGGGAACCTTGATAGCCACAGGAATGTTCCATCCCAAGTGTTGAGCAATATAAACTCTGCCCATGGCTCCACTGAATAACTGCTCGATCTTATAACGTTGAAGTATAATGTCACCAGGTTGCCATTGTCTCTCTTCTGGCAGAGAGAGAACTTGGGAATCCATCTTGGACGACTTGGTGCGTTTGAATCTATCAAGGAGGTGGGTTAGCATGCGTATAACGTGTTATTCAAAACGAAGGGTAGTCCCTCTAATGGTGATAATGTCACCAGAACGAAGGGTATATTCAGAGGTTATCTTAATGTCATTAACATAGGTCCCGGCCCATGATCGTTGGGGGATCAAGATAAAAGCGGTGTCGCGCTTGATAATGTATGCTTGGGCCTTTGCCACAAACCAGCCAGGGATCACCATATCACAAGAAGGGTCTTTGCCGATCTTAACGCTGCTTGTCCCCCCCAGTGGTAATTTTTTGGTCGATGCTTCTCCTCGTATCACGGTGAGACCGGGTCCAACAGACTTAGACTTGAATTGCTGAGTAGATGGAGGCTGTTTTTTGTTAGTGACAAAGACTGTCTCTTCATCAAGATCCATGGCGCCAACCGAAACAGAGGCTGCGACTCGCAACGCAGTTTCCCCATGAACGAGTGGAGTTAAGGTGAATTTTCCAAAGACGATGACGTCTTTTTCAGAAACAGGCTCATCCGTCTTGATTTTTTTGCCATTAACGAACGTGCCGTTGGTACTGCCCATATCCGACACGAAATAAATGCCACTGTTCATGGAGATGGATATGTGTTGTCTGGAGATAGCAGTGTTGTCGAGGGAGATGTCACATTCATTTCCTCTGCCGATGGTAATTGTCTGGCCTTCCTTGATGGGAAAAGTCTTAATAATGGTATCGTGTAACTTGATGGTCCAGTCTGCCATGGTCAATTTCCTCGTTAATAATAATGGTGCTAATCACTGTTGCCCAGGATTTCTCTATATCTGATAACGGTCTCAACAACACAGTCAATACCAGGTGGAGTTTGGATGCTAACTTGCCAGTCTCCCATCAGTTTTTTACAGCGATGATCTTATTTCTGGCAATGACTTCTCTTGAGATTAGCATAATTTTAATAGTCAATTAAGGAAAAAATACGCTATAATTTATTCGTTAATACTGTAGGTTATACTTATGCTACTTGATTTGGAATTGTATTTCTCATTAATTTTGGATTACCACTTGCTAATTAAGACAAATATTCGCACAATCATGGGTTCCTATTACCGTAAATGAACGCTCGTCCCCCTGCTTTTTCTGCCACAGCGCTGTCTGATATCTTTGCTCGACTTAATATGAGCGAACTGCCAGTAATCACTCAACATGTCCAAGGACTTATTGCGATAACTCATAGTGCCAGTACTACTAATGCCGATCTTTCTAAGTTGATTTTAAAAGATTATTCTCTTGCCAGCAGGGTGTTGCAATGCGCCAATTCCGCCTACTATTCACAGGGACGAAAGTGCAATACCATATCTAACGCAGTGGCTCTACTCGGATTCAATGCAATTCGTGATTTAGCCCACGGTGTAGGTTTGTTTGAGGAATTTTTAAAGAGTGGAGTGGATAAAGATGCCGTAATGGCCATAATGACTCGATCATTTCTTGCCGGATTCCTGGCGCGT
>VMSU01000244.1 GCA_013792005.1 Desulfobulbaceae bacterium | reverse complement strand
GGCTGATAGCACCGGGAAGTCTATGAAATATCTTTTATCTTTCCAGTAGCGATCCCAGCCGGTGAGGATCAGCAGGAAGTCCGTATTCAGAGATGAACCAAGCGGGGCTAAGTGCGAGAGGGTGATGTCGCCCCGGACTTGCCGACAGTCGATTACCAGCGCCTGGCCGATAAAGTGACTGGCTGGGAACTGATCGAGAGTCTTTCCTTTATTTAGGCAATGGGCCGGGGAGTCGATATGGGTGCCGGTGTGGGTCGTGAAGCTGATGAGGCTTGCAACATACCCGTGACTATTGAGGCTGGCAACAGGAGCAAAGACCGGTTGCTGGTCGCCCGGGTAGGTCGGCATGTCTGGTTTCATTGGGTGGGTGAGGTCGATGATGGCCATGGAGTTAAGGGTAGGGTGTTGAGTGGGCAATAAAGGGATCAATCTTTTTAGCCGGTATTGCTTGATGCGCTATGGACAACCGGTAGGTAAAATCGCTTTGAGTCTAGGCCGGGTCTGCCCAAATCGGCAGAGGGGCGGCTGCACGTACTGCGCTCCAGCTAGTTTTACCCCCTATTACCTTGATGAGAGGGGCTCGGTTGCCGATCAGTTGGCCCAGGGCAGGCGATTTCTTGAAGTACGGAAGTTTAGACGGTATTTCGCCTACTTTCAACAGGAAACCTCAACCGACGGCCCCTTGGAAGAAATCTTCGCTGCCTTTCAGCAAGCGATGGCCGGGCCGGACTGCGTGGGCTTGATCGTCAGTACCCGTCCTGATTGTTTGGGAGAGGGTGTCGTTGACGGCTTAGCCTCGCTGATCTCTAAGGAACAGGGCAAAGAAGTTCTGGTCGAGGTAGGCCTGCAATCGTCACATGACAAAACCCTGCGCCGAATCAATCGCAATCATACCTATCATGATTTTGTGGAGGCTGCCTGTCGGCTTAAAGCTGCAAAAATAGGATTGGGTGTTCACCTGATCATCGGCCTCCCTGGGGAGGACCTTGATAATATGCTGACCACCGTGCAAAGAGTCACAGCTCTTGGGGTGGATGCCATTAAGTTTCACCATCTTCAGGTGATCCGCGGCACAATTTTGCATCGCGAGTATGAGACGGAGCCCTTTATCACCTACCCCCCTCATGAGTATCTGACGATTCTGGCTCGACTCTTGGCCTATGTCCCTGCGTCGGTGGTGATTCATCGGTTATGGAGTTACAGTGATCCCTCGCTGCTGGTCCAGCCGAACTGGGGTGGGATGGGCGCTCATCAGCTGCATGCCCTGCTTTCACAGATCATGACCCGGGAAGGGTTGGGTCAAGGGAAATTACTGGGCTCTGCCTTTTGTTGAGTAGTTGATTCTGGTGCGTCAGGCCTTGTTTTCCATCGTTTATGCATCCAGACCCATTGTTCTGGAAAGCGGCGGATGACTTGTTCGTAAGTGTCGGAGCAGAGTTGGGTGTTGACGAGTAAGTCGTGTTTTGCGTCATCGGTGGAGATCAGTTTCAGGGGCGGTTCGCATTCTATATGGTAGGTGAGGTCATCTTTTAGATGCATAAAGATGGGGATGATCGGAATGCCTAATTTCCTGGCTAGGATTGCCGGACCGGTTGGGGTATGGGCTGGCTTTCCAAAGAACTGGACGAAGACTCCTGGTACGCTGGTATCCTGGTCGATGAGCAGGCCGATAGCGCACCCTTGGTGCAGGCTGCGGATGATCTCCCTGGTTCCGGCGCCGCGGGCGATGTTGGTATAGCCGGAGGCGTTACGCATATTGACTACGATCTTGTTTAACCCTTCGTTTTCGAGGGTGGTGCCGACCACGCGTAGGGGGTAGCCGTTTTGGGCCAGCCAGGCACCGAGAAGTTCCCAGTTGCCGAAATGGCCGGTGATTATCAATACTCCCTTGCCACTGGCCAGGGCCTGGTCTAGGTGATGTATTCCTTGGGCGGTGATCAGTGTGTTGATGCCTTGGCGGAGATTGACTGGCAGCCGGATGGTGTCGGCAAGGGCGGTGGCGAAATGGCGGTAGACTCGGCCTGCCAGCGTGCGGATTTCTCGTGGAGATTTTTCATTGGCAAAGGCTATGGTCAGGTGGCGGATAGTCAAGGTTCTCCCTTCTTTGCCAAGGGTGAAGATGAGGCGGCCGATTCCCCGCATTAGAGCTATGGCGCTCATGCGGGGAAGGTGACGGAGCAGTTCGATCAGCAGATGGAGGGCGATGGTGAAAAGCCGGTCACGGAGGTCTTTACGGGCGGGGCGTTTAGTCATTGCTGAGAAGGTTGGATAGTCGGCGTACGTTATACTGTAGCGGTTTGTAAATCAGTGGTGAGATATGTCAAGGGGTGGAGGGTCGATTCGATGAACTTTGTTGCGTTTTATTGTCTGGGCTTCAACGTGCCCTTTCCTGTCTGGACTTGAGTCACCATCAGGTTCGATTATGTACCCCTTGTGTTCTTCAAGATCAAGTATTTTCGCTTGATTGAGGGGGGCTGCACTTTCTTCGCTTTTCTTTTGTCTCGGTTAATTCGTGGGCTACTTTACCGTCACGCAGGGTGATAATGCGTTGAGCCCTGGATGTAACGTTGGGGTCGTGGGACGAGAAGATAAAGGTGATGCCCAATTGTTGGTTCAGTCGCAGCAGGAGGTTCATCAGCGCGGTGCCTGTGCCGGAGTCCAAGCTGCCTGTCGGTTCGTCTGCCAGGATGATCGGGGGCGATCCTGCAATAGCTCTTGCCACAGCCACCCGTTGTTGCTGGCCGCCGGAGAGTTCGCCGGGCCGTTTGAGAGCGTGCTGGGAGATTTCGACTAACTTCAGGGCTCTCTCTACCAGGTGGGCGCGCTCCTGTTTCTCCTTCCCTCTTAGGATCAGAGGGTATTCCACATTTTCGGCAACGGAAAGGACGGGGATCAGATTATATGCTTGGAAGATGAAGCCAAGGGAACAACGGCGGAAGATGGCCCGCTGTCTGAGTGTCAGGCTCATGGTGTCATGGCCCATGATTGTTATCTGCCCTTTGTCTGGCAGATCAAGCAGCCCAATGAGGTTTAAGAGAGTGGTTTTACCGGAACCGGAGGGTCCTGCTAAGCAGACAAATTCGCCTTTGTCTACGGCTAGGGTCGCCCCGGCTAGCGCCTGGTCCTGGTTAAGGGAACCGTATAGCCGCCAGGCGTCTGTGACGGTGATGAGCGGAGACGTTGTGTTCATGGGTTATGGGCGGCTGAGTGCTTGGGCCGGATTTTGGCGAGCCGCAAGCCAGGCAGGGTAGAGCCCAGCCACGAGCGAGGTTGTTAAGGTGAAACCGTTGGTGCTTGCGACAGTGTGCCAGTCTAGCGCTGCTTTTAGGACATGGTTGTTGCTGAAGTACTGGTTGTTGCTGGTGAGTGTGGTCAGATCGATGCCGTGATTCGCAAGATAGAGGCAAAGAGCAAGGCCGATGATGGTTCCGGTAAACGATGCGATCACTCCTAGGGCCAGGGCCTCAGCTGTCACTAAGGCTATGATCCCGGACGGAGTAGCGCCCAAGGCGGCGATGGTGCCGAATTCCCTGAACCGTTCAAAAGTAACGGTAGTCATGGTGTTGACGATACCCATGGCGACAATCAGAAAAACTATGGCGATCAGGATCTGCATTGTTGAATCGTTTAAGGCGATCAGTTGAGTAACGTCTGGGGCGATATCTTCCCAGCTTGATACCTGATAGCGGGAATCAAGCTGTTGCCTCAGTCTGGAGACTAAAGCGCTCAGTGGTTCTGCGGGAAGAGCGATGGCTATTTCGCTGATCATCTCTGCGGCATCAAGGAGTGACTGGAGCGAGGTAAGGGGGAGAAAGATATGCCCTTGGTCAAAAGCTGCGACCCCTGTTTGATAGATACCGGTGATGGTAAGTGTGCGGCTTTTCGGGGTGCCGAACACGTCTTGGGTCATTATGGTAAGCTGGTCGTTTATGCCGAGACCAAAGGAGGTGGCGAGGGCCTGGCCGACCATGGCTTCAAGGGGACCTGCCGGGGGTGAACCCATGACCATTCGCTCATGGACCACGGTGACCGTGCGTTCCTCTTCAGGGATGACGCCGTGAATGACCACGGCAGCGCTCTTTGCCCCAGCGAGGATCAAGCCATTTGCTTTGAGTCGGCGGGCAAAGGAGTTGATCTTGAGGGTGCGCAAGGTTTGTGTGACCTCGTCCGGGTTGGGCAGTGGGGTGAGGTTTACCAGGGTAGGGGCGTAACCCTGTCCGTGGATCTGAATGACACCGATGTCGGTATTGGTGGTGGTGGCGACCATGGTCTGATGCAGCCCCTTCTTGAGTGCGCCGAACACCAGCAGGCATGCCAGGGCAAAGGCGATGGCGGCGATGGTGAGGGCAGAGCGGCGGCGGTTGCGGGTCAGATTGCGGAAGGCTAAGAGGATGGTGATTGTCAGCGCCTTCATGGCCGAGACACCTCGGAGGCTGGTCTGTTGCCGGGGTTGGTATCACTTTTGATGGCGGTGAATACTGAGATCAGGCCATGGACGTGGGCAACTCGGCGGACAGCGATAAATCCGGCCTCTTCAATTAAGTTTGGCAATAGGCCGCGGAGGTTGTCGGCAAGTTCCGGCTGCAGCAGCAGCCAGCGTCCTGTCCAGCCGGTCAGCCAACCGAGGATGGTGGTGGGGCGGTCAATGTCGGCACAGACCAGCCGACCGCCGGGGGCGAGAACCCGGAGCATCTCGCGAAACGCTAAGCGCTTGAGTTCCAGATCGATATGGTGGCAGAACATGGAGCTGACAACCAAGGTGAACGCACTATCGTTAAAGGGGAGGGCTTCCGCCACGGCGTGTTCAAAACGGGCTGGAATTCCCTGCTGTTCGGCTTTGTTGCGGGCGATGGCAATCATCTTTGTCGCAGCGTCGATACCGGTTGCGTTGCCGGTGACGGTAAGGTGTTTGGCTGCCAGGAGAGTGAGAGTTCCGGTGCCGCAGCCAATGTCGAGGATACGGTCATCAGGACGGATCGCCATGTGCTCAAGACTTAAGTCTCTGAAGCGCTGCTCCCGACCGAAGGATAAGATCTCAATTACGGGGTCGTAGAGGGATGCCACATGGTTCAGGTCCCGACCGCGGGTGGTAATCATGACTTTGGGGGTTCAAGTGTCTAAGTGTGAGGTCAGGCGCAGGGCAGTGCCTGGCTCCGGGAAAAAGGGCAAGAGGTGGCCGACTCCACGGATGGTGAAGAGGAAGCGGATGACTCTAAGCGCCTGTTTTTCATTATACCAGAATCCGGTCTCTTTCAAGGCGGCAAAGCCGGCGAGCGCCTCTCCGATGGTTTGGGCCATGACCCGTTTGATTGTTTCCGGGAACAGGATTTCTACTGGGGGCTGGGTGGTGGTATCCTGGTTTGCCTCTTTGAGTGTGGCTTTGAGTTGTTCTTGTTCGTCTGCCCGACCCTCGTGATGAACTGATGACAGCAGGAAGTTGTGGTTTTTGGCCGCGATATCCTGATAGAAGTCGGTGAGGTCATCAATAACCTGTAACGCCATGCCGATTCGGTAGACTCCTGTTTCTGCCAGGGATACGAGCGAGTGGCGCTTACTTTCGAGGAGAAGCGGGGCGGTGAAGGCAAGACACAGGAGTTTTCCGCCTTTATACATGTGGACACTACTCAGGATGGCAGTCGGGGTGATGATTTCGCTGATGCCACCTTCCTCCAGGGCCTCTTCGGCACCTATAGGCACCATGGCCTGAAATATAGCGGTCATGAGGGGTTCGTGCTGAGCGGGGTGAATGAGTCCGTCTTTGATTCCCTGGCGGCAGATTCCCTCAAGGATCCGGTCAAAGCAGAGGATATGCATCACGCTTTTGAAGCGGATTGCCGGTTCTGGAAAGTTCAGGGGCAAGAGTTCTTTATACTCGTCATCCAGTAGGTTGTCGGTGGCGGTAACTAGGCCGCGGATACAGTGATTGATCTGCCCATAGAATGAGCGTTTTTCCTCCGGGATCCCGATCGCACGATAGATCGACAGGAACAGGCTTGAAAAGAAGTTGCGCTGCAGATACTGGAGTTGGTTGGCTTTGCCCTTGGGCGTTGCTACTCGGTAGCGCGGCTCGATGAGGTCCTGAAAGCGGGTTAGGATAGCCGTTTCGATGTGTTGATGTTCGCGGCTGGCCTGCAATAATTTTCGAAGGGATAAGAGGGTGTTGATCATCGAGGTCTCGGCGCCGGAAAGGGGATGAGGAAGGGGACTATGGCTTGGTAATCTTGGTATTCCTTGGTAAAGCGAAGGAGCAGGATATGTTCTTCCCGTTTGAGAAAGTGGGTCTGCCATGCCAGCATTATAGGATAGCTTACCAGGAGTGCTGCCGGTGAGCCAACAAAAAGTAAAACAGCGAAGGATGCCAAGTCGTAGCCTAAAAACATAGGGTGACGACAGAGCTTATAACTGCCGGTTGTTACCAGGCGACGGCACGGGCTTGCTGGGCTGGGGGTGCCGAGGCCCAGGCGAAGAAGATCCCGGTTCGACCAGCTGATCAGGGCCAGACCGGTACACAAAAAGAGTCCTCCGCAGCCCAGAGTGTATGGGGTAAGTTTTATTCGGGGCACAGTGAGGAGCATGTCGATGAGGAGGCCGGAGCCGATGACTGTCCCTGGCAGCCCGATCCAGTACACCAATGCTGCCTGGAGGCGGTGACGGATGAGGGGTGAGTGTTTCGGGGTGTGTGTGGACATGGGGAAATGATTTCCCTGGCGATACTCTTAGGGGATGAGGTTTGGTGTGAATAAGCATAATATGGGCAGCAGCTGGATCGTCTGTTATCACTCGCTTGAGGCTCGTGATCAATGACAGGCCGTTGCCACTATGTGCTATGGTCCTTGAAATTGCAATGAGAAAGATAGCGGAGCCATGCCGGAGTGTGGTATTTTGTGGATTTTGAATTTGGTTTATCGGATTAACCACAAAAGATGTTTTGGTGGATGACTTTGGCAGGGCGGCACTGTTTTTTAGACGAGGGACGAGCCAGTAGGGATATGTCTGACACACCTGCGACACTTCCACGGCGCGATAGCCAATGGGGCGATTCTGCGCTGGATGCCTCAATCCGTGATGGCAGTGCCAATGCGGTTATGCTTGGCTGCGGCGAGGCGTATCTCGGCCCCTTTGGGGTTTTTCTCCAGGCTACGACGGTACAGATTGGCCTGTTGTCGGCGCTTCCGCAGTTAGTGGGAGCGGTGATGCAGTGGTGGAGCGCTATCGCCATGGATAGTTGTCCAAGCCGTCTGCGCCGGATCATGCGTTCTGTCCTGGTTCAGGCCTTGGTGTGGTTTCCTCTGGCGGGGATATCCTTGGCGCTGGGGCACGGGCCATTGACAGCAGCATGCGTTATTGTTCTTGCCGTAGTGAATCAGGCCGCTACCGGATTTACGGCCCCAGTGTGGAATAGTTTGATTGGAGATATGGTTCCTGGGAATATTCGGGGTCGATTTTTTGGTTTCAGGAACCGGGTTAATGGCTTAAGTTCCTTTGTTGCCCTGACTTGCGCTGGACTCACCTTGCACATCTTTGAGCGGCGTGGAGATGCGGCCTGGGGATTTATGCTGATCTTTCTGGCGGCCGGGGTGGCTCGTCTGATTTCGCGCCGCTGGTTGGGCTTATACCGTGATCCTGCCTGGTCGGTGGATTCGGCCCAGGTTTTTACCTTTCGTCAGTTTCTCAGGCGGTCGCCGCACTCAAACTTTGCTAAATACGTTTTTTATGTCGGGTTGGTCAATCTGGCGGTGTCATTTTCTGCGCCCTATTTTGCCCTGTACATGCTGCGGGATCTCAAATTTTCCTATCTTGAGTTCACGGTAGTGGTCTCTGTGGCTACGGTTACCCAGTTTCTCATGTTTCGCTACTGGGGTGAGCTGAGCGATCGGTTTGGCAATAAGAAGATTTTGAGCCTCTGTGGGTGGGGGATCAGCGTGGTGCCTGCCCTGTGGCTGTTCTCATCACACATTGTGTATCTGATGCTGATTCAGGTGGTGGCCGGGATCATCTGGGCCGGCTTTTCGCTGGCATCCAGTAATTTTTTATTTGATGCGGTATCCCCGCCGAAACGGGCTCGTTGTGTGGCCTATCAGGGGTTGATTAACGGGGCTGCAGTCTTGTGCGGGTCCCTTGGCGGGGGCTTTGTGGCAGGACACCTCCCTGCATCATTTTCCTTAGGCTCATGGACCTGGGCGCCGCAATTTATTCTGCCGGTCATTTTTTTGCTTTCCGGGATGATGAGGTTTGCCGCTGCCGCCCTGTTACTTCATAAGTTTCGGGAGGTCAGGCCGGTTGAGGCCATTCGGCATCGGGATCTGGTCTATCGAGTTAGTCATATCAGGCCGATTGCCGGCGCTACCTTCAGTCTGTTGACTGGATCGGCGGGAGACAGCAAGTCTGTTGATGAGGAAGAAAAGTAACGGAACTATCCAGAAATGGCTAAGAGAAGGGTAGTGCAGAAGGGTGGAGTCGGGGGCAATATTAAGGGGAATGCTATGCGTATACAATTAATTGCCAATCCGGTTGCCGGTCGCAATGCGGAAGCTGCTATCACCCAGGCCCAGCGATATTTCGCCTCCCAGGGCGTTGAGGTTGATCTTTGCCTGACTCGAGGACGGGGGGATGCGGAGATGTATGCCGCTCAAGGTGCGGACAGAGGTTATGACCGGCTGGTGGTGGCAGGTGGTGACGGCACTGTCAACGAGGTGGTGAATGGCATGACGGCAGGTTCGCCTCCGCTTGCGGTGTTGCCGGCAGGCACAACTAATGTTCTGGCCTTGGAGGCGGAGCTGCCATGGCGGGTTGACCAAGCCTGTGCCGTGGCTCTTCATGGAATTCCGACAGCGATTCATCTCGGGTTGGCAGGGGAGCGCCGTTTTGTGCTGATGGCAGGGATCGGCTTTGATGCCGCCGTGGTGCGGGATGTCGATCTGAGTCTTAAACGGCGGGTGGCCAAGGGTGCGTATCTGATTAGCGCCTGCCTTGGGTGGCTTCGTCTGCGGGACACCCCGTTGAGGATTGTGGATGACCGTGGGGCAACGCATCATGGGTTTGGAGCGATCATCAGCAACGCGCGGAGTTACGGGGGGAAATTCACCATGACCCCGGAGGCTTCTCTTGTTGCGGACTGTTTGGATGTCTGTCTTATTCTCCGACCGGGGCGTTTGGCTCAGCTTATGGCCGGGATGGCCTTGGTGTCAGGGCGTCCTTTGGCTTATCCATGGGGAGAGCAGCTCAGAGGCCGGGTCTTTGTCGTCAGTGGTGATGGGGTTCCGGTTCAGATCGATGGCGATCCCGCCGGAGAGTTGCCGCGTACTTTTGCGATGAATCCCTTTATGATCAGGCTGATGGTTCCTAACAGTTGACAAGTGATCCTGTGGGAGTGAGTTGGTGGATTAGGTTAGTTGCTCACGGCTACTTCAACGGTTCCAAGAGATATCTTGCCCTTGTCATCGCTGATTTGATACCAAAAGATGACCAGGCCTGCAGTGTTGGGGGCGGTATAGCAGATTGAGTTATTGATGATTTGAGCTTTTCCAGAGCTTGGCGGGGTTACTGAGACCACGGTGAGAAGATCTCCGTCCAGGTCGCTATCGTTGGTGGCTACCGGGATGACAATTGAGCGTCTGGTATTGACTTTTCCGAAGTCGGTGACGGTGGTTGGCGCATTGTTGGCCGGCGTTACGGTGACGCTTACTGTGGCTTGAGATGAGTTCATTGTTTCATTGCTGGCCGTGAAGGTGAAATGATCCGCGCCGTTAAAATCAGGGTGGGGGGTGTAGGCAAAGCCTCCGGTGCGGGTGTCAAATTCCTTGATGATACCATGCTGCGGCGTGGTCTCCAGGGTAAAGGTCAGTGTGGTTTCTTCGGGGGAGTTCTCAGCCGTTAGGATGCCTCGCAGGGTGCAGTTTTCCCGGGTGGTCAGAGACTGACTTATAGCCACAGGGGCGGGGGCAATGGTAAGCAGAGACGTCATCTCGGCAGAGTGGCTGTCGTCGTCGATTACGGTCAACCGGGTGGTATAGGTGCCAGGAGTGGGGTATGGGTGGTCAATGAATTTCCCGGCGCCAGTGCTGCCATCGCCAAAATCCCAGTCGTAACGAATAATCATGCCATCAAAATCAACGGAATCGCTGGCATCAAAGCTGACGAGGGCTGGCTCCGTCTTGGATATTATGGTGGAGGTGAAGCTTGCTGTTGGGAGTTCAGGCGGTACGAGGATATAGGGCGCTGACTGCGGGCTTTCTGTGCCGTTTTGGTCAACGGCGGTTATGATAAAAGTCATCGGAGTAGGGTCGATTTCGACAGGGCAGTCTATCTGCGATTCGTCCGTGTTCATGTTGGAGCAAACCCGCACTCCGTCCTTGTAGAGGTTGTACGATACTGCACTGCCGGAATAACTCAATTCAATACGCAGTATCCGGGTGGTGTTTGCCCAGGTGTGGCAGGGAATGGTGAGGCAGAGAAGCATGGTGCTGAGGATATGAAGTCTGTTCATAAACGATATAGTATCTTGTTGCTGAGGCGCAGTAAGTCATGGTTTCAGACGTTTCGTCTGTTATAGTTATAGGTGCCAGATCAGATGCAATCCATTTTATTAGTTGCGATTGGCTGCTCCCTAATAACCTTCAGTCGATAGCCAGATCAACATAAAAGGTGATGTAAAATCTATTAATAGACCATGCTCGTTTCTATTTGTAAAGCGACATTGATTAAAAATAATGACTAGTTGTTGCAGATTAATGTTAGTTTGTGGGGGCTCAATGGAGGGGTGTTTTTTTCTGTTGTCGCTCCCTTTTTATTGGTGGAACGTTAATGTCAACAACCTGCCGTTGTGTGCGGAAGGCAATCTTGTTGCTGGACGGGCCTATTCCGGGTACATTCTTTCTCCTCCCCGGCACCAGACTCCTGCGTGCTGTAAATTGAGCGGAGTGTATTATTTAAGGTGGATAATCGTAATATTCTGCTTATAATCTCAAATAAGAGTAGCTGGCAGGCGCTGTTGGTTTTCTGATTGAGGATAGGGCTCCTTCGTGTCTATAAAACGGAATGGTGGGCAGCTCAAGGTTTGGGTGCTTTGCAATAAATGCCGGGACGGCGGTTGCTTGATTACAACATCATCAATTTTCGGTTTAGGACATAAATGGAATATCAGTGGACAGACTTGATATAATCTCAATCTTAGCTGCAGTCATGCTCACGGTATGGGCGTTGTTTCTGGTGGTGTTTTTGGAGCGACAGCCAGAGGAGCGGCGCCAGAGTGCACAGTTTGTTGTGAGGATAGATCCCGTATTTGACAAGAAAATCAGCGTGGTCAAGACATTGCTTGCCGGAAATAATCTGGAGCAGGCAGAGTCGTTGCTCAAAGAGATGGTCGTCGCCTATCCCTATGAGGCTATGCCTTTTTTGTTATGGGGTGATCTCCATCTTTACCGTCAAGATTCGGTTGGCGCTATGCTTGAATATCGGAAGGCGGTGGATTTGAACCCCGATTTCTTGGATAAAAAATCGGAACACTTTCAAGGGAAGAAAATCAAGAAAACGGTTGAAGAGGCTTGGTCTGTAATTGAGTCGGGGTTGGCTACCAAGCATGATGATGCTGCGTTATTGTCCGCCCGAACAGTGTATTATTATCTGTTGCGGAAAATTGCCGGTAGTTGCGGTTAGACAGGAGGCAAATTATGCGTAAGAGTGTGTTCGTGTTGATGGGGGCGGTGATCGGCATTGGGGCTGTCATCTTGTCGTATTACGGGAACCCTGCCAATACCGGGCTTTGTGTCTCCTGCTTCATGGAGAATATGGCAGGTGCACTGGGTCTCCATGCCAATGAGAGGATGCAGTATCTCCGTCCTGAAATTATCGGTATTGTTCTTGGAGCTTTTGCCTGGTCTGTCTACCGCAAGGATTTTATAGCGACCGGCGGCAGTTCTCCTCTGCTACGCTTTGTGGTTGGGGTGTTGTTGATTATCGGCTGCTCGGTCTTTATCGGCTGCCCGGTCAAGATGGTGTTGAGGCTTGCGGCAGGTGACATCGGGGCCTTGGTCGGAGTGGTCGGGCTGGTGGCAGGGATCTATATTGGGCTTGAGTTTGTCGAAAATGGCTTTCAACTTGGTAAGGCGAGTGAGGTGCCAAAAGCGAGCGGCTATATGCTCCCGGGATTTATGTTTTTGCTTCTGGTCTTGTCTGTCATGAAGCCGTCCTTTATCGGGGAAAGTATTAAGGGTGGTGGGGCGTTGCATGCTCCGTTTGTCCTGGCTTTGGGCTTGGGCCTTTTGGTCGGCGGGTGGTCTCAACATACCCAGTTCTGTATCACCGGCGGCATCGCCCGCTTTTTCTTGTGGGGGCCGCGGGAGGTGATGAATTGCCCGCGATCGACCGGGCTGTTGATCAGTTTGGGGTCTTTTTTCAGCTTCGCCCTTGTGGCCAGTCTGCTTACCGGTCAGTTCTCCTTTGGACTCAATGGTCAGCCGAGTTCTAACGACAGTTATGGTTGGGCCTTTCTCGGGATGTTGTTGGTTGGTTTTGGTTCGGTATTGATCCGCGGTTGCCCCTTGCGGCAACTCGTGGCCTCTGGGCAAGGTGATACCGATGCCGGAGTCACGGTTCTTGGTATGCTGGTGGGAGCGGCTCTGGTCCAGAATTGGGGATTGGGAGGCACTGCTGCGGGGACTCCGATAAAGGCCCAGGTGGCTGTACTTTTTGGGATTATTTTGTTGTTGGTGGTAGGGATGGTGAATCGGCGACGTGGATATGGGATCGCTCCCGAGTACCAGCTTGGGTTAGACTGAAGGGTGTCTGGGCGATGGACAAGTTCATCATTTGGTGGTTTGCATCGCCAGGTGAGCTGGTATTTTTTGAAATTGGCGCACGGAAACTCGTGAGAGTGTCCTCTGCGCCTTTGACATGTTGAGGAGGGGTGTGATGAGGGGTGTTACCTGGGTTTTTTATGTCTTGGCTGTGAGTATGGTCGTGGGGGTGACTGGATGTGGCAACAAGCAGCAGACCGTCGAGCTGAGTAAGCAGACACTTGATAAAGATACGACCTGGGAAGGGATGGTATTGGTCAATGGCGATATCGATGTGCCGCCAGGGGTTACGTTAACCGTCATGCCTGGGACGACTGTTAAGTTTACACGCATTGATGAAAAGTCTGACCAGAATATGTACAGTATTGATTCTCCTTATTATCCTGGGGCCGAGATTATTGTCCGTGGTCGGATTATTGCCCGTGGCACGGCGGATAAGACCATCGTCTTTACTTCGGCAGAGATCGATGCCAGGCCCGCGGATTGGGGCGCAATCAATCTGCTGGGCAGTGAGGGGAATGTCATCGAATACTGCAAGATTTTGTTTGGTTACAATGGTGTTCATGGTCACGGTGCATCTGCTGCCATTAATTATAACGAGTTCGCTAAGAATGGGATCGGGGTAAGTTGCAAGAAGGAGGAAGAAGACCCGTCAGCCCCGTGGTTTGGCAAGATGAGCGATATGGAGATTACCCACAACCGTTTTGTGAACAATAAGGGTGGAATAGGATTTCGTAACTCCAAAGCGGTGGTAAAGCATAATCTGATTCAGGAGAATAAATTCTTTGGCATCTTTCCCAAGGATGAGGTCCAGGCGGTAATTAGTGATAACGAGATTACCGGCAACAAGAAAGGCGTCTATCTCTATCAGGCGCAAGGAGTGAAAATTAACCGCAACAATATTTACGATAACACTGATTACAATATCGCCGTGGCCGAGGCCCAGGATTTTGATGTTGATGCCCGCGAGAACTGGTTCGGGACTGATGATGGACAGAAAATCGATGAGTTGATTTTTGACAAAAAGGACGACCCGACGATGGGATCGGTCATTATTGAGCCGGTATTAAAAGAGCGGGTCAAGTGGCAGTAAGCGTTGGCAGCATGGTTTATTTACCCCTTTTTAATTTCCCTTCCTTGTGAGGATTCGACCCCTATGAGTAGCGAGACGCATCACGATTCTGACGAAATGCGCGTGATCTGGCTGACCAGTGGCTCTCATTTTATGACCCATGGTTTCATGACCTTGTTTTCGGCGGTGATGGTGGTAATCGCCGGGGAGAACTCCATGTCGTTCATGGAGATTGGTGTCATTGCCAATGTCGGTTACTTCCTGTACGGATTGGGCGGGATTCCGGCCGGCTATATGGCCGACCGATTCGGGGCTAAGCAGGTGCTGACGGTTGGTGTCCTCGGGATGTCAATCTCTTCGATCATGGTGGGGATGTCCTACGGGATGTGGCCATTTGCCGTATCCTACGCCTTGCTCGGACTGTTTGCCAGCATTCACCATCCGGCAGGTTTATCGTTTATTGCCCGGGGGGTTGGTTCGCGGCGGGGTAAGGCCATGGGAATTCATGGGGTATTCGGCAATCTTGGCCTTTTTCTGGCCCCCATGGCCGGCGCGGGCTGCATCTGGCTCTTCAGCAGTTGGCGGGCGCCTTATTTGGTCTACGGGGTGATGGGGTTGATCTTTGGCCTTATCTTGCATCGGGCCGAAGTTCCTGGGGAAGCAAATCTGTCGTTGTCTGCGATGGTCCGGCGCCGGTCAGGGAAGGAGAGGGGTGAGAGCGTGATAGCGGCGTCTCCCAAGGGTACGAGTGGAGAGGGAAGTCTGGTGCCTGTCGCCTTGATCCTCCTTTTGGTGGGAAGTGTCCTGTCCGGCTTTATCTTCCGGGGATCCTTGACCTTCTTGCCTGCCTTGCTCCGCCAGGAAGTCAGATTCGTCACCAATCATGATTTTCCGGTGGTAATGGCTGGATATCTGACCACAGGGGTATTGTCTTTTGGCCTGATCGGCGCATGGTTTGGCGGGTATATCAATGATAAGATCAAGAAGCCTGAGTTTTTCCCGGCACTGGTTTTTGCCTTAGTAGCGCCAATCTTTTATTTAATCAGTCGTTACTCTGATTACAAACTGATCATTATGTGCTGCTTCTTTAGTCTGATTTATTATGCATGGCAGCCGTGTCAGAACTATTTGATCGCCAAGTACACCAGGAAGTCGTCTCATGGTATGGGGTTTGGCATTAATTTCTTCCTGCTGTTCGGAATTGGTTCAATTGCTACCTCTGTTGGGGGGTATGTTACGGATGGACTTGGAGTTGACCATTTTTACGGTTTGATGGCCATCGTCTCTATCGTCGCTTTGTTGGTCAGCTTTGCGGTTTATTTTGTCAGAAATATTCAGGTCAGTTTTTCTTGGAGAAGGCCGCGTTTTGTTTGGAGGATGGAGCGTGAGCCGATGCTTTAATACTATGAAAACCCCCGCTGTAGGGCGGTAAGCATCCATTCCCCGCTTACCGCTAACCTTTTCCGTCTCTTCTTTTCTTCTTCCCCCTACACAGTATCATTTTTCATTCAGGATAAAAGCAGCGTATTTTTCTATTGAAAAAAAGAAAAAAACGTGATAACCGTGTTTAAACTTTTCTGAATGAGCGTTCACTCTGAAGTTCTTATTAACTGATTTGATTCAAAAAAGGTAGAATTACCGATATGGACTTCAACGAAATTCTAGCCCAAAAAAAATCTGACATTATCCAGAAGTGGATTGAGTTGGTACTGGCGAGTTACTCAGCCGATGGGGCGAGTTTTTTCATGAGAGAGAAGGACCGTTTTGCCAATCCATTGGGGTTTGCTGCTAAGTCCGGGCTGACCAAGGTGTTTGATCAGTTGATTGGGGTGAAGTCTGGTCAGGAAATGCCAGCGGAGTTGAGGCAGTTTATTAAGCTGAGGTCAGTTCAGGTCTTTACACCTTCGGCTGCTGTAAGTTTTGTTTATCAGCTAAAGTCAATTCTGATAGCTCAGTTGGGGAAGGAGACACTTCTTGCGGCGAGCACTCAGTGGTTCGAGTTGGAGGCGCGGATTGATGCGCTGGCACTCAAAATCTTTGACCTTTATATGGAAGACCGTGAGCGGCTCTTCGAGGTCAAGGCTAATGAGTATAAAAATGGGAATCATGTCATGGCGGGGGCCCGTTGCCCCTCGAACATGATGGGCAATAATCAAGAAGAGAAAATTGAGCTGAAAGTTATCCGGGATTGTTAGCTTGTCACTCAACATGAAGCGAGGTCGTAAGTAAATGAAAATCCTGTATCCCTTCGTCGCCGTCCTTGGTCTAATCGTCATTGCCGCAGTAGGTTCTTCAATTGGTATGGAGGCATTGTTTGGCATTGTCTTCCCCTACCTCGCCCTGCTGATTTTTATCGGCGGGTTCATTAACAAGGTTGTGGGTTGGGCCAAATCACCTGTGCCTTTTCGCATCCCAACCACCTGTGGTCAGGCAAACTCATTGCCTTGGATCAAGCAGGATATGCTTGATTGTCCATCGACAACACCTGGTGTGATCGGCAGGATGGTACTTGAAATTTTTCTGTTCCGCTCGCTGTTCCGTAACACCCAGGCTGATGTCTACGATGGACCTAAGCTCCGCTATGGTTCAAGTAAGTACTTGTGGCTTTTTGCCTTGCTTTTTCACTACTCGTTTTTGGTAATATTGGTTCGCCACTTGCGTCTTTTTGCTGATCCAATTCCATTTTTCGTCAATATTCTTGAGTTTGCCGATGGTTTTCTGCAGATTGGCGCTCCTCATATCTATCAATCAGATCTGGTCATTATTGGCGCTATCGCGCTCCTTTTCCTGCGGCGGATACTCTTGACCAATGTTCGTTACATCTCGCTTCCTGCCGACTATTTCCCCCTCTTCTTGATCTTCGCCATCGCCGTGACCGGGATGCTGATGCGTTATGTCACTCGGGTGGATGTCGTCAATATTAAGACTCTGGCGGTCGGCCTGGCAACATTTAAACCTGTTATTGCCGGTGACTTGGGGATGATGTTCTATATCCATATTTTCCTGGTCAGCACTTTGCTGGTCTATTTTCCTTTCAGTAAGTTAATGCACCTGGGTGGCGTATTCATGAGCCCGACCAGAAATCTTGCGAATAACAGCAGGATGGTTCGTCATATTAACCCTTGGAATGACCCGAATTTGAAACCTCATTCCTATGCCTCTTATGAAGATGAGTACAGGGAGTTTATGGTGGACGCCGGTATTCCGGTTGATAAAGAGTTGCCGGCAGAGACTCCTGCCGCTGAAGAGGCGTAAGCAGAGGCAGAGGCATTAAGGAAACACCAGCACGTAAGGATATTAACAATGGCAAATATGAAAGTAGGTGAACTAGGAGTTAGTGTCGCTCGCGAACCATCCCTGATGACGGGAGCGGTTCCGAGCAAGGACTGGTGGGATGTGCCAGCGGTGTTTAAACCCGGTAATTTTTGCTATCCCGCTAAACCGGAAATGGTCGAGTACCATTCGAAATCCTTACCCGGTAAATTCGGAGAATCCAGAGTATGGGATCCTCAAAGCGATGACTGGAAACTTCCGGAGAACTGGAAGGAGATCATCATCAATGGATTGAAAGAGCGACTCGATAAGTTTCGATCCCTTAAGATCTTCATGGATTGCTGTGTCCGTTGCGGCGCTTGCGCTGACAAGTGCCACTTCTTTCTGGGGACTGGGGATCCTAAGAATATGCCGGTCCTCCGTGCCGAGTTGATGCGCTCAATCTATCGTAATGAGTTTACCAAGGCGGGAAAGATACTGGGTAAGCTGGCAGGCGCCAGGGAGATGACCTTCGGGGTGCTGAAGGAGTGGTTCATGTACTTTTATCAATGTACAGAATGTCGCCGCTGCTCAGTCTTCTGCCCCTATGGCATCGATACTGCCGAGATCACGATGATGGCCCGTGAGTTGCTCCATCTAGTTGGTGTCGGTACCAACTGGATACTGGAGCCAGCCGCCAACTCCAACCGGACCGGGAATCATATGGGCTTGCAGCCTCATACCCTGAAAGAGAACATGGAGTATCTCTGTGATGATATTGAAAGCATCACCGGCATAAAAATTACCCCATCCTGGAACCGTAAGGGCGCTGAGATATTGATTATCAACCCATCGGCAGATGTCTTTGCTGAGCCAGGGATTTACACCTGCATGGGATATCTCCTCCTGTTCGAGCATATCGGACTGGACTATACCTTTAGTACCTATGCCTCTGAAGGCGGCAACTTCGGCTCGTTTACTAATAACGAACTGATGAAACGACTTAATGCCAAGATGTATGCCGAGGCCAAGCGTCTCGGCGTTAAATGGATACTTGGTGGTGAGTGCGGTCATATGTGGCGAGTTCTTCACCAATATATGGACACCATGAATGGACCGGCAGATTTTCTGGAAATGCCAAAATCACCACTCACCGGTACAGTTTTTGAGAATGCCGCATCAACAAAAATGGTTCATCTCACTGAGTTTACTGCTGACTTGATCCGTCATGGCAAGTTGAAAATCGATCCGTCCCGTAATAATCATCGTCGGGTCACCTATCATGACTCTTGTAACCCGGCGCGGGCCATGGGGTTGTTGGATGAACCCCGTTATGTCCTGAAGAATGTCGTTAATAGTTTTCATGAGATGCCGGAAAATACCATTCGGGAATCGACCTTCTGCTGCGGCTCGGGTACCGGCTTGAATACCGGCGAGATCATGGATCTGCGGATGCGCGCTGGTTTGCCACGGGCCAATGCCGTGCAGTATGTTAAGGATAAACATGATGTCAACACCCTGTCCTGCATCTGTGCTATTGATCGTGCTACGTTGACTGCTTTGGTCGACTTCTGGGTTCCTGGCACACAGGTGTGTGGAGTTTCCGAATTGGTTGGTAACGCCCTGGTGATGGACGGGGAGAAAGAACGGGAATCGGGCCTTCGTTTTGAGCCCCTTGAAGGAATGGAAGGGTGATGCCAATGTATGATCAAGGAAAAGTTGTAACTGGACTGGCGATCTTTGTGATTATTCTGACATTTCCAGTTTGGTACAATCTGGGTGCCACCCAGCATGTACCAAAGCCGGAATTGCCAAAGGATGTCAAGAAATGCGTCGAAACCAGCGCCTTTATGCGGACTTCACATATGGTCCTTCTTAATCAATGGCGGGACGAAGTAGTTCGCGATGAAAATCGAAAGTTGGTCGAGGTGGATGGGATACAGTATACGAAGAGCCTTCAGTTAGGTTGCATGAAGTGCCATCCTGATCGTAAAAAATTCTGTGATGAGTGCCATACCTATACCGCGGTTGACCCTTTTTGTTGGGATTGTCACTTCCAGCCTAAGGAGACAAAGTAATGGATGTTAAACGTAGAAAATTTCTTAAAATCGCCGGCCTGTCTGCTGTGGCTGGGTTGGGCGTGCCATCAGCCTTTACTAATCTTCTTCAGGGTGAAGCGCTTGCTTCATCATCAGGACAGGGGAATCCGGCAGAGGGCCATAAGCCTGCAGGTGGCCATGGCGGTCACGGGGAAGAGTCAACAGGTACTCAATACGGGATGGTCATTGATATCAAGAAATTTGCCGAGCATCAGGGGTTGGCGGATCGGTGTATCAATGCCTGCCACACTGAGCATAATGTCCCTGATTTTGGTAATCCCAAGGATGAAATCAAGTGGATCTGGACTGATGATTATGCCCATGGGTTCACCGAGCACAGCCAGTACAAGCGCAATGCCGGACTTAATGAACTGCCGGTGTTGTTGACGTGTAACCATTGTGCAAACCCTCCATGCGTGCGTGCGTGTCCGACCCAGGCGACCTTTAAAAACGAGGTAGGCGTGGTGGTCATGGATTTCCATCGTTGTATTGGGTGTCGATTCTGTATGGCAGCTTGTCCTTATGGTGCGCGAAGCTTTAACTGGCGTAATCCGCGGGAAAAGTATGCCAATGGTAATTACAAGTTCTACAAGAACGGGGTCAATCCTAACTATCCTACTCGGATGCGTGGTGTTGTTGAGAAGTGTAATTTCTGCCCGGAGCGTTTGGCTGTTGGTAAACTTCCAGCGTGTGTTGAAGCAACGGGTGAGACCAAAGCCATGGTTTTTGGAAACGTCAATGACCCGAATTCAGAGATCGCCAAGGTCCTGAATTCTAACTTTACTATCCAGCGGAAACCGGCTGCCGGGACTAAACCTTCCGTGTTTTACATCATTTAAGGTGAAATTATGTTAGAGAAGGCGCTAGTAGGAAATAATAAGTATTGGGCATGGATCTTCTTCTTACTTGGGGTGATAAGTATCGGAGGTCTCTTTTATCTGTATCAATATAACTATGGACTTGGTGCGACTGGTATGAGTCGTGACGTGTCCTGGGGTATTTACATCGCCCAATTCACCTTCATGGTTGGTGTGGCAGCAGGAGGCGTGATGTTGGTGCTGCCCTATTACATTCATGACTACAAGGCGTTTGGTAAGATCACCATTCTGGGTGAGTTTATGGCAATTGCAGCTGTTGCCATGTGCATCATGTTCATCACCGCAGACTTAGGTCAGCCGATGCGGATCATGAATGTTATTCTCCATCCGACACCTAACTCAATGTTGTTTTGGGATATGCTGGTGCTCAATGGGTATTTGTTCCTTAATGCCATCTGTGGATGGGTAATTTTGAACGCGCATAATAAAGGGGTTCCTTATCCCAAGTGGGTCAAGCCTTTTATCTATCTCTCCATCCCATGGGCATTCAGTATTCATACCGTAACGGCCTTTTTATATTGCGGTTTACCTGGCCGGCACTTCTGGCTTACCGCTATTCTTGCTCCCCGCTTTTTGGCATCGGCATTCGCGGCTGGTCCTGCCCTTCTGGTGTTAATTGCGATGTTATTGAAGAGGGTTGCGAACTTTGATGCGGGCGAGAAAGCATTTCAAAAACTTGGAACTATCATTACCTATGCTGCGCTTGCCAACTTCTTCTTTCTTGGCCTTGAATTCTTTGTAGCCTACTACAGCCAGCTCCCAGGGCATATGCATACTCTTGATTATCTGTTCTGGGGCCATGAGGAGTTTGATAATTTAGTTCTGCCGATGCGCTTCTCCCTGACGATTGGTCTTGTTGCGACCACAATGCTGCTCTTCCCTCAGATCAAGAAGAAAGAGGGCATGTTTGCCCTTAGCTGTGCGATGCTCTTTCTATCCTTGTGGATTGATAAGGGTGTGGGGATGGTTCTTGGCGGTTTTGTGCCGAATCCAATGGGTCGGATTACTGAGTACTATCCTACCGTTCCGGAAATTGGCATCACCTTGGCCGTCTGGGCTGCCGGGGCATTAATTCTCACTATTCTGTTCAAGATTGCCGTAACTGTGGCTGCCGACGACGATCATTAAGATTTATTTCTGCGGAAGGTTTGAAAAGGCAAGTGCTCGTTTCGGGTACTTGCCTTTTTGTTTGCCCGGCGTAGCGGGCAAACCTTCTCTGATCACCCTACTTGATTTCTTGGCAACCCTGTTATGGTTCATTAATGTGACAGATTTGAAAAAAAATGTACCACAATGAAGTATTAATTGTTATCCAGGTCAGTGATGAAAAGAAAAACAATTCTTGATTATATCGGAGGGACACCGATTGTCCCTATTAACCGTCTTAACCCCTATCCTGGCGTAATCATTTATGCCAAGATTGAGTCGTTTAATCCTGCCGGTTCAGTTAAGGAGCGCATTGCCTTGTCTATGATCGAGGCGGCTGAGGCCTCAGGAGAGTTGACTCCGGACAAGATTGTCCTTGAGGCTACCAGCGGCAATACCGGCATTGGTTTGGCCATGGTCTGTGCGGTTAAGGGATATAAGTGTCAACTCATTATGCCTGAGTCTGCCAGCATTGAGCGACGGAAGATTATGATCGGTTTTGGCGCTGAGATTCTTCTTACTCCTGCCAAGAAATCTACTGATGGCGCGATCGAACAGGCCTACGCCTTGGCTCGCCAATTTCCAGATCGTTATTTTCTTACCGACCAGTTCAATAACGAAGCTAACTGGCAAGCTCACTATAACACCACTGGCCCGGAAATATGGGAACAGACCGAAGGGACAGTCACTGATGTGGTTGCAACGTTGGGTACGACCGGCACTGTTATGGGGCTTTGCCGTTATTTTTCAGAGCATCATCCCGAAGTACGGGTAACCGCTATGGAGCCTTTTTTAAATCATAAGATCCAGGGTCTTAAGAATATGAAGGAGTCGTATTGCCCAGGGATATTTGATAAGAATAAGCCCTTTCAGATAATTAATGTCCCAGACGAAGATGCCTTCGCTGCGGCCAGACTCCTGGCTCGGAAGGAAGGGCTTTTTGTGGGGATGAGTTCTGGGGCAGCCATGTGTGCGGCCCTTACTCGCGCCAAAGAGCTTAAAGAGGGGATAATTGTGGTCATTTTCCCCGATGGCGGGGAAAAATATTTATCAACAGCTTTGTACTCCCAAGAAGTTTCATGTCCCGAGAAGTCGACCGCTGTAAAATTCTATAATACCTCATCTCGGAAGAAGGAGGTATTTACTCCCCAAAATGAGAATAATGTGACTTTCTATGCGTGTGGTCCTACCGCGTATGAATATGCTGATCTGGGTCATTGTCGCCGCTTTGTCTTTGCTGACCTAGTGCAACGTGTGTTGATGACCAAGGGGTATCAGGTCAAGTTTTATATGAATTTCACTGATCTTGATGATAACACGATCAATGGCGCTGCCGCTAGCGGTCAATCCCTTTCTCAATACACCCAGTATTTTATCGATCAGCACCTTCAAGACCTCGATCAGTTGGGAGTCAAACCGGCCACGGCCTATCCCAAGGCGTCAGATCATGTCGAAGCTATGATTGATCTCACCACCCAGTTGATAAAAAAAGGATATGCTTACGAAAAGCATGGTTCAGTCTATTTTGATATTTCAAAATTTTCAGGCTATGGAAAATTATCCAGGGTTGATCTGGGCAAGATTCAGGTGGGCAAGACGGTTGATCTTGATGATTATACCAAAGATAATCCTGTAGATTTCACTTTATTGAAACGCTCTACTCTCAGTGAGCTCAAGAAGGGTATTTTTTTTGAGACGGAATTTGGAAATGTCCGGCCCGGTTGGCATATTGAGTGCGCTGCCATGACTCTGCACTATCTAGGCGAGACCATGGACATTCATACTAGTAGTTGCAACCTGATTTTCCCTCATCATGAGAATGAAAATGCCATTGCTGAGGCCATTACTGGCAAGCCACTTGCCAGATATTGGCTCCATAGTGAGATGGTCTTGGTTGACGGCAAGAAGATGTCGAAAGACAAGGGGAACACCATCACCTTTAGAGATCTGCTCTCTCAGGGGTATACGGCTCGAGAGGTACGTTTCTTTCTATTAGGAACCCATTATCGTAAGGTCATCGATTTTTCAACTAAGCGGCTTGATTCCGCAAAAAAGAATTTGAAACGTCTTGATGAGTTTACCCGGAAGTTGATTTGTCTTCCTTTAGGTTTGCCACATCCTCAGGTTGCCACTTATTTGACAATCTTGGAGGAGACCTTTTTCGGGGCCCTTGAAGATGATCTCAATATTTCAAGAGCCATGGCAGCCCTCTTTGACTTTATAAAAAAAATGAATCCGGTTCTGGCCCTTGGCCAGTTGGATCAGGATCAAAAAAAATATATATTTGAGACCCTGGGCCGCATTAATGAAATTATCAATGTCCTTCGTCTTAAAGAATGTCCTTTGACGCCCGAGATTGATAAGTTGATCATGGAGCGAGAGCGTGCCAGGAAGGACAAGGACTGGGTCAAGGCTGACGGGGTTCGCGATGAGCTGGAGCGCCAGGGGATTGCTGTGGTCGATACTGTTAAGGGACCGGTTTGGAATGAAGTTGACCCCAGGCGAGGTTGATTATGAACATTCCGTTAGATATAGATATCGATAAATGATTTGTAACTTAGGAGGTTGTCGGTTTACGGTTTACGGTGATTGGGTCTTGCCAATGGCTGAGGACACACTGACACTGAGTATCATGCGATGATTTATGACTAACTATGATTCTTTTAACTGTAAACCGATAACTGATTACCGTTAAACCTGTGTAGTTATGATTTTTGAATGGTAACTGTGTAGTAGTGGAGCACATTCGGAGCATATGGGTTTAGGTTTATTGAAACCCTTAATATTAAGGGCAGGAGGTGTATTTCCCCTTCCAGACCGTGTTGTAACTTTTTTTGTGGTTAATTGGTGCACGGAGAGTTGACAACCATTTTCGATGCTGGTAGGTAAGTATAATCCGTATAGATAAGCAACTGTGCGAAATTGGTATGTGGTTTTTTCTTAATGACCGACCTTTGGAAAGGAGAACACGATGAATAAAGCAGAATTAGTTAAATCAATGGCGACTTCAGCAGGCTTGTCTCAAGTTGCGGCAGAGAAAGCATTGGATGGATTTGTTACTGCAGTAAAAGGATGCCTTGCTAATGGTGATTCCGTTACCTTGGTTGGTTTCGGGACCTTTTCTGTGACCGAACGTGCGGAACGGACAGGACGGAATCCTCAAACAGGAAAAGCTATTAAGATTGCAGCTAAGAAAGTAGCTAAATTTAAGGCCGGTAGCAACCTAGCGGATGCAGTGAATTGATTTTGTCGCAATTAATTTAGTATTCCCGCCTGTTATGTAGTTCCTATATTGAATAAAACAACTATGAGTGTTTCGAGTAACTACTTGTAAATATTCATAGTTGTTTTATTTAGTACCTTCATTAGTTCTCTTCAGGTTGACAAAAGATCGGCATTTCTGTATACACTTGTGCTGTTACACTTAATTTTTGGTGTATGTATTTTCAGCGCCAGTAGCTCAGCTGGATAGAGCAACGGCCTTCTAAGCCGTAGGTTGGGGGTTCGAGTCCCTCCTGGCGCACCATTGCAAGAGACGTTTCTGGTCGAGATTAAGATGTTCGAGCAACCGTTTTTTTGCCGTGGTACCCGTGATTATTATGCCTGACTATCTGATAAAAGCACATAAGCGTCTGTTCTTGCGCTGTTGCCAGTGGGCTCCGAGTATCGGGAGCGCATGGGTGTTGACTGTCATCCTTGCTGTGGTTTGGGGAGGACCCTATGATTGTCGATTCCCCCTGTCTCACGATTATGCGCTAGCACTTCATCCCGTTGGTTCCGAGTACGGCAAAGATACTTTTGGCGACGAAGTAGATACATCCCTTTCGAGTTCTGCTGCGCTTCAGAGCGAGTATGCTTCGCTGATGACTGATCTCAACTTAGGAGATTTTGATATCATAGATCCGATGGTGTCGACAGTCGTCCCCAGATTGCCCGAAACAATTAGCGAGTTGGAAGGTGACGAGCGTAAAAAAGCGTTTATTGGGCTTATCCTGCCAACAGTGATGGTGGCGTTGGATGAGGTCCGACAGGAGCGTCAGATGCTCATGGCAATTGTTGCCGAGTTGGGTGGCGAAAAGAAAGAGCTGTTATTCTCGGAAGAACATTTGGATTGGCAATACCAACTTGGCTCTGATAAGGCTAAATTTATTCTTGGCCTGACCAAAAAGTATCGGACGACTAGCGCTCAGGAGCTTGTCGATATGGTTAATGTTCTACCCCCCAGTCTTATTCTCGCTCAAGGTGCAATCGAGTCAGGGTGGGGGTCATCGAGAATGGCTGTTAACTCAAACAATCTCTTTGGGATGTATTCAAACATAACTTCTTCGACTTCTGGAGGGAGTGCTTCGTTTCGCAGTATGGAATACGACTCAATTCTCGACTCTGTGCGTGCCTATATCTTGAATCTCAATCGACAGTCCGCTTATAAGGAGTTGCGGGAGATCAGGCTGCAAACACTTGATCCGCTTCGTATCGCCGAGGGCTTGACTAAATACTCGGAGCGGAAATGGTCATATATCTCTGACCTTAAGCTTATCATCGTGTTTAATCGCTTACAACACTATGATTCGTTGATACCTGCGGCTGGTTGATTTTTGGCAATCAAACTTTTCTCTCGATTTTGGAAAAGTTTTTTTACGATTTTACCTTGGAGAAAAGTGGATATGGCTCAGAATAACGGCACTGTTAATACGCAAACTTTGGTAGTCTCTATCTGTGTTGCCGTTGCCGTAGGTTTTTTTGGCGGGGTGATTTATAGCTCTTTGCACGGTGATTCTGGCGGTTCTTCGATCAGTCAACAGCAACAGGGAGGCAGTGCATCTTCCCCAATGCCACCTGGAGCAAGTGGGCAGTCGCAAGGGGGACTGACCCCGCAGCAGGCGAGTGCAATTTTATCTTTGGAACAGCGGGTTGTTGTTAATGCTAATGACGCTGATGCTTGGTTACAGTTAGGGAATACCTATTTTGATACCAATAATTTTGTGAAATCGATTGATTCCTATAACCGCTATTTAGCCCTGCAACCTAATAACGCCAATGCGTTAACTGATTTGGGGATCATGTATCGTAATGTCGGGAAAACGACTGAGGCTATCGCATCTTTTGACCGGGCAATCGCTGTTGAGCCCAAGCATGTGCAAGCGGCTTTTAATAAGGGGATAGTTCTATTAAATGATATGAACGATGCCCAAGGTGCAATCGCAGTATGGCAAAAGCTTGTGGAAATCAATCCTGGAGCAACTTCAGGTGATGGTATGCCAGTGGCTCAATTGATTGAAGAGGTAAAAAAACAGAAGGCAAGCGGTGAAAGCACTCGCTAAATCCAGGTGAAACATCAATTTTTTTTGCTCAGATATCACGACCTTTGGGAATTATTTCTGGCGAACTATTTGTAGTAGAGATTTGAATATGAAAAAGGGTTTGGCATTAAGTCAAACCCTTTTTCCATTTATGGAGTCGAAATGGCACGGCATGCGTTAACAATACTCTATACCGGCAGGGGTAAAGGGAAAACCACAGCTGCCCTAGGGCAGGTGTTGAGGGCCGCTGGGCATGGCTTTAAAATCTGTGTGATTCAGTTTATTAAGGGGAAATCAACCGGTGAGTCGAATGCCTGCGCAAGCCTTGATATGGTTGATTTTCATGTCATGGGCAGTGGCTTTACATGGCGTCAGGACCCTGACGAAACAAAGCGAGCGGCAGAGGCCGGCTGGTCCTTGGCTGAAAAGATGATTAATGCAGGACAGCATGACTTGGTGGTGTTGGATGAAGTGACCTACTTGGTAGAGCATCAGTTAATTGCAGAGGATCGGATACTGAAATTGATTCGTGAGCGCCCTTCACATGTCCACTTGGTGTTGACGGGGCGAGATGCCAGTCAGAAGTTAATTGATCAGGCAGATCTTGTCACAGAGATGATTGAGGTTAAGCATCCCTATGCCGCAGGAGTTAAAGCCCAGCAGGGGATTGAGTTTTGATGAACTTTTGTTGCCCGTTTATTGTAGCTTGGGGCTGGCCGTAAAAAACCTGATGTTAACTTCTGGGGCGATATTGGGGGACTAAGCTTTAGGGACGCGGAAATTACCAATTTACCATAACGCATCCCGGCTTTGGGCCATCTTTGGTCGCACCTCAATCACAAAATCCTCGACGTAGCGCTGCTACGCCTGCGGTTTTGTTCAATCGGTGCAACCAAATCTGACCCAGATCAGGGCGCGATCCAGGTAAATTGGTAATTTCCGAGTCCCTTAGATCTCTTATCTCGTTAGTTCAGGGTAAGGCTAAATCAGTTTTGAATTCCAGGGTGGATAGCGGGATGCCCACTCGTAATGCCTTTCCGAGGATGGTTCCAAAGTTTGCGGCTTCTTCCTGTTGTTCCTTGGAGTGACCAAAGTGTGGATAACAGCGGTGTAGAATGGGCCAGCGTTATGGAGATTTGCCGGCAATTTTCAGAAACACACCGAGGGTACGCCAAGGCTCTTCGTTAGGATGTGAGAAGATGATGCGGTTGGGAATGCGCGCACCGCAACGTTTTAATATGTGGGTGAGTCCGTAGTAGTGGAGACGCCAGTACCCACGGCAGGAGATAACAGGCAGCACGGTCTGTCCCTTGAACAGGGCGCGGCCATTCCGATCAAGCAGCTCGAGAACAGGTCCGCTGGGGTTGTATGACCATGTGGGGCCTCCGAGCAGGATCAGATCATAATACTCAAAGCAGGTCGATGGCAGAGGGAGGATCGGCACTCGCTGTCTAATGAAGGTGGTGAGCATCATTTTGAAGCAGGAGCTGAACGACCCGGTTGGGAACTTCAACGGTGTCACCGGAATGATTCGTTCCTTGACGACTTCGTGTCCTTCCTGTTGCAGGGTAGTCTGAAGTTGACGTAGAAGTCCACTGGTCTGGCCGCTGAAGGAATAGGACAGAATGAGAATTTTCTTTGAGGTGTCAATGGGGAAATTTTTCACGGGCATATCATAAATTGATCTGCGAATGACCGCAAGAGTATAATCGAATGAGTGGTATCCTTGCTTGGTTTTTCAGGATATGTCGTGGCGCTGTGGTGGGTGCGAAGGAACCGGGTGATTGATTATTGAGAGCAAGTGGAAGGCCCCTGCCATTCCCTGGCTGAAGAGTAAATAGCAGTTGTGAGAAAAGCTGACAAGGAAAATTGCGATGGAAATGAAGTATGACGTGGTAATCATTGGTGGTGGCTTATCTGGTTTAAGCGCCG